>JBKHER010000299.1:0-3465 GCA_046540715.1 Halothece sp. | reverse complement strand
TTAACAATAGTTCAGGGAATGACAGGATAGTTGAAGGGCTAAAAGGGTAGCATTATCACTCGCCCCTCGCTGAAAAATCAGTTCCATTACTTCATCAACTGCTGACTGTAAAGAGAGGGCTTTTTCCGTTTTTTCTGCTATCTCTGTGGCAGAAACTAAATCCCAAACCCCATCAGAACAAAGGAAAATAATATCTCCATCTTGAAGAGAAAGGGAATTTTTTTCACCAAATCGTTGTAAGTTTTGAATATAATTTGGACTTAAACGGGATTTAGAACCGAGAGACCGAGTTAAAACGCCCCGTTCGGGATAATCAAATGTTTCTTCGTAAGTAATTTGACCACTGGCTAATAACATGGCAACCATAGAATGATCTTCGCTTAATTGACAAATATAGCCATTTCTTTGGAGCCAAATTCGACTATCTCCCACATGAGCAATCATTAATTGGTCATTTTTAATGCCGACTAAACTGCAAGTTGTTCCCCCTTCTTTTGTCTTTTCAGTAATAGCAAAATTTGCTTTTTCTACTAAGCCATTCAGCCAAGTTTGCCAGTTTTCAGGGGAGTTTAACTCTGGGGGAATTGGTTCATTGAGTATCGTTTCTACTGTGGTTTGACTGGCAACTTCTCCTTGCGATGTTCCTCCCATGCCATCTGCGACTACTGCTAAGATGACTTGATGATCAGTTGCTAGTTGATGTTGTCTCACGCCATAATTATCTTCGTTGGTTAAACGACTGGTAGAAAGTCCCACAGTTGAGGCACTAGCAACAGACCATTGATATTTTTTTACTCGTAAATTTTGACGAGTTTGTACCAGTAAATTTAGAAGTTGATTTAAGGGAAAACGTTCTTCGGGAACGTGAGATAAGCCAATTTTTAGGATTTGATACACCTTGGGAATGGGTTGTTCTTCTAATACTTTGAGATCATACGGGGTTGGAGAATGATGATAAATGGTTTGGTAAAGTAAGGCACTCACCATGTAACTACTCATTAATTGGTTAAGGTTGCGATCGCTGTAAGAGAGTTCAGGTGCGCTATAATTTCCTAGAAAGCCAGTAGATAAGGTTTCATCAAGAGGATAAACATTCGTTAAGTCACAAATTTGGATGGGTGTTCCCATTTGCACCAGTTGAGGGGCAAGATCAACTAGACACCATCCCTGCTGATAGAGGTAACGACAAAATTGGCAAATTTGACTGGCTAAAGCAAGCGCATTTTCTAGGGATTGTTCTTCTTGTAGCCAAGTTTCTAGACTCTCTTCTGGGTTGGGTAAATGAGTGAGAACTAAATACTTGCTAGAGGATAAGTCTTCGCTGAGGGGTTTTTCTTCATAATATTCTTCTTCTAAGTAATCATCATCCTCCTCTGATGAGGTATCTGGTGGGGAATTTTCTAAGTTAGTTTCTTTTTGAAAAGATTGGGTATCAAGAATGATTGATTCTTCGGTGCTATAGGTGATTAGTTCTCCAATCAGTTTATACTCGCCAATGCTTTCTCGGAGGGTAAGTTCTCGATTTAATGCTCCTTCAGTGGAGGCAATGCGTAACAGAGCTTTCGTTGCAGTGGTTTCCTCGCTTGCAGATGACTGGAGAGTGACTTCAAAATAATCCACCCCTGTTGCAAGTTGACCAAGATAGGAGGTTGGGGTGACGGAAAATTCGTTAATGACGAGTTCTTGATCTTTGGTGATTAATACATCCATTATTTCTGATTATTGTCATGATCAGGTTGGGCTTACTCATCTCACCCAACCCAGAGTTAAGTGTTTTAGGCAGTTTCAAAGAGAAAACGAATTTTCGCGATCGCGACTTCATCGCCAATATTCAAGGCTTCAGGTTGCGTAATCCGTGCGCCAAACCGTCTTTGACCAGAAGGTTTGAGAAAAATTCCATTCGTTGACCCTAAATCCTGAATTTTCCAAACCCCATTTTCTTGATAAATTTCCGCGTGTTGACGGGAAACAGTATCACTGCCAGGGAATTGTTCTAAATCAATATCAACGGGGCCAGAATCGGGATCAAAAATACCAATGATGGCACTTTCTTCCTCAAGGGGAAATTCTGGAACTGGGGAATTGGGAACTTTAGCCACTAGCTTGACGGGGGAACTGATAGGAGTAGGGGTAGGCGTGGGTGTGGGGTTTGGTTCTGGTTGAGGAGGCGTAATCTCAGTTTCATCGACAGTGGAAAAGGGAGAGGGTTCAGAGGGTTCGGGGGTTGAGGGAGTTGGTTCTGGGGTTGCAACTGTTAATTCGGAACCACAGGCTTCACAAAATTCGGTTCCTTCTACATTTTCATAACCGCAAGCATCGCAAGTAATTGACATGGTTAATTTCTCCTCATTAATATTACTAATTAGTTTTTAATTCCTTTTAAGTGCCAGTGGCTTGGCGAATTTTCTCATCGGTTAGTTCATTATTGACATCATCTCCTGTCATTTTTACCGTTTTTCCTTTCGCTCCCATCTTCACTGTTTTCCGAGTTCCTGAAGAAATCTTCCGTGTTTTTCGCAATTCTTCTTGTGCGCCATTGAGAGATTCAGTTAATTCTTTATTCCCCATTTTTTGCGTCATGCGACGAGCGGTTTCGATCATTTCTCCTGCTTTTTCAGGATTACTATCTGCCATTTGTGTCGCCCGTTTGACAATATCAGCGATGTTACACTGTTGCATATAGTGCATAACTTCTTGATCGACTGGAGTGGCAACATTAGAACCAGCAACCAATTGCACGACTAAGTTTTGGGGGGGAAGTTCGCCGCGATAATTTTTTCCAGGAACATCATAAGTTAATCCTAATTGCGCGATCCGAACTCGTGAAGCAGGACGACTATCAATGGTAAATTCGAGAATAAAAATTGTCTCGTCATTGGCTGAGGCGTTACCAATGGGATAAGGATCATGCTCTAAACTAAATTCAGCAGGTGTGAGATAAGCACGCACTAATCGCGTTAATTTTACCCCTTTTACCGTTTTAACCGTGAGGGCTAAATTATTAATAACATCTTCTTGAGCGCGAGTATATTCTTCCAGAATAGTATTAGGAAGATTACTAATAGCAACTTGTGTTCCTGTAGCAGTTCCAGCAACAACATGATTAAGACTTCCTGCTGTGGTATCACTTAGTTTGGTGAGTAAATCTTCGTTGTATTCTTCTCCAACGGCTAAGGCGGTAATAGGGATATTATATTGGTTAAATTCTGGGGCAATTTTGTTACATTGATCTTCATCAAAGGTTGCGCCATCGGTAAAGACTAAAACCCGCCGACTGGTCATTTTTTGATCAGAAAGTTGCTCAAATGCACGGCGTAATCCTAGCCCCATTCTTGTTCCCCCTGAGTATTCTTTTAAGCTATCAATAGCGTCTTCTAATTGTTGAGTTTCTGTGGCGGGAGTTAGTTCGATAACTGTGGAGGCTTGGTCATCAAATTGAACAATAGAAACGCGATCGCTGCTTCC
>JBKHER010000298.1:0-3472 GCA_046540715.1 Halothece sp. | reverse complement strand
CTAAATCAACAGAACATGACCTTATTATGACTGCTACAATTCCCTTTTTTAAACCGATTAGTCAAATAACTTTGGCTCCTGGTAGTACAGTCATCATTCCGAATGTAAGCTGGCAAGAATTTGAATTAATTTTACAGGAATTGGGAGAAGATCGCAGTGCCAGACTTATCTACAGTAAAGGTACTTTAGAAGTTATGGTTCCCCTCCCGGAACATGAAAAACCAAAAGAACTGATTTCAGATATTGTAAAAACTTTACTGAGGACAACTGGTAGAAAATATGAACCTTTTGGTTCAACAACCTTCAAACAAGAAGGTATCGCAGGAATTGAACCTGACGCTTGCTTCTATATCGAAAATTATCAACTTATGATTAATCGTCGTAGTTTACAAGCAGATGATCCACCACCCGATTTAGCCCTTGAAATAGATGTTACTTCTAAAACCTCTCTTGAAGCATATCAAGCAATTGGAGTCCCAGAAGTATGGATTTATGACAGTGGGAAGCTGACTATTTACCTTCTCAGAAATCAAAAATACCTTAAGTCCGAGATCAGTCCCACATTCCCAGAGATTTCCTTAACTCAGATCGTCCCTACTATTATTGAACGAGCTTGGAAGGTGGGAACGGTTCAAGCACTAGAAGAATTTGAAGTGATGATCAATAATTGAAGACTCTCACCACCAAAATTAAACATTATGGTGGGAGAACGTCAAAAAATGAAACACTCTAATCATCATCTAAGGGGATACCAAACAGAATTTTCCCCTTCCCAAAATAACGACCAAACTGCTGCTCATACACCTCATCCTCATCTTGGGTTTCCACTACCAGATCAGAGCGAGGATAGCCCACACAGAGAAGATTATACCCCTTTTCCTCTAGCTGAGGAGATAACCCCATCGCTTCAGGGTGTTCAATTTTCCCTTCTATGCGTCGCACAGCACAAGTGGTACAAGCCCCATTGCGACAGGAAAACGGCAATTTAATTCCTTTCTCCTCCAAACTTTGCAGAATATATTGATCATCAGGAATAGTTGCTGTATGTTCCGTTCCTGCTTGGCGATTGTAAACGTGAATCTTGTAATAGTGTGTCATCAGAAAAAAATTTTCAGAAATTTCAGCAAAAGTGGACAAAAAACGGAATTTCTATTGTACAATTGTAAATCGCGATAGAAACTTGGAGAGGTGGCCGAGTGGTTTAAGGCGCAGCATTGGAAATGCTGTATAGGGGCAACTCTATCGAGGGTTCGAATCCCTCCCTCTCCGTTTTCGGAGAAATCCTAATTGGTTCGTCCGCGATAAACAGACTGTCCTTCTCCTGGGAGAATTGTGATAGCACTTGGGCTAATCGTTTTCCCAGCAGCAACCTCAATATCGCCATTCCAATCTTCAACGGATAATAATTTCCCATCTTCACTTTCATAGTCAAAATAGCGACATTGTTCGGCTTGACGGTTTAGAACTGATCCTTCTCGCTTCATCATCGCGACTCCCGAATCGACACAATGATAAGTTTCTCCTTCATAGGTGAGAGGGTTCGGGGGATTGCGAGGAATATCTAAATTGCGAAGAGGCTGTGATAAGGTTAACTCAACGGCATCATCTTCTTCTACCGATAACCAACGCACTTCCTGTTGATCTTGCAGGAGATATTCCAGCCAAATAAATCCATCTTCATCGTAGGTTAGTTTTCCTTCAATTACCCAGTATCGATCTTGATATTCAATAATATCGCCTAATTGGAGATTAAAAATGGTACGGTTTTCTGGCGCATTATCTTCCTCGACATTAGACGTAGGAGATTCTTGGCGTTGACGTAAAAATAGATAAATGCCAAGGACGACTAAAGCAATAATGATAATTAAAGTAAGAATAAACATAATGATTAACGAGGGGACTACTTCCTAATATAAAACCCAGCGGCGATCGCGCTCATAATTGACAATCACAGGATGGGCTAAAGTATTAATTTCTACCTCGTCTGTAATGGCTAAATCAGGCGGTAAAGCAAATAAACTAGGAAACACCGCAGGAGAGAGAAATCGGGTTTCAAACGGAAATGGATTGGATAATTCGGGAGTAAAAGTTGACTCAGTGGCTAAAACAAACCCCCACGGACCAAAACTGGGAACATTTACCGTATAGGGATAGACTTGGAAATCAAGGGCTTCTAATGTCTTCGCAATGCAAGCAAAGGCTTTTGGCGCAAAAAAAGGGCTACTCGCCTGCGTCACAAACACGCCTTCGGGAATCAGATGGGCTTGTAATTGTCGATAAAATCCCAGAGAATACAATTTAGATAAGACATTGCGATCGGGATCAGGAAAATCGGCAATAATGACATCAAATCTTGTTTCTAACTCCGAGACTAACTTAAAGGCATCGCCATAGCGAATATTGACCCGTGGATCATTTAAGGAATTATTATTTCCGTTCACCAAAGCAGGATAAGTTTTCCCCCATTCCACCACTTTCGGATCAAGTTCAATTAGGGTTACTTCTTTAACACTATCCCACTTTAAAACTTCCCGTAAGGCAAACCCATCTCCTGCCCCTAAGAGTAATACATTTTCTGGTGCAGAAACCGCCTTTAAAGCAGGATGCACTAACCCTTCATGATAGCGATACTCATCAGTCGTAGAAAACTGTAAATCCCCATCTAAAAATAACCGAACATCCTTTCCCTGTCGAGTTAAAACTAACCGTTGATACGCAGACTGAGTTCTTTCCATAATAGGCGCACCATAAAGATTATTTTCTAACCGTTGCGTTATCGGAACCACCATTATGGAGAAAACAGTTAGCAATATTGCCATCCCTAACCCGACAACTTGCCAACGTGCTAAGGTGGGAAACGCTCGTCCCAAGAAAAATACCATCACGGCAGGAAAAATGCCTAAAATAGCAGCAGCAGGAAACATCCCCACAATAGGCAATAAGACAACTGGAAACGCCAATGCCCCCACTAATGCCCCAAAATAGTCCATAGCCAGAACACCAGCTAGGGCATTTTTTAATCCCTCTTCTACTTCCACCATTCGCGTTAATAGAGGAATTTCTAACCCAGCTAATGTGCCTAAAATGAGAGTCACTAACCCTAAACCAAGCCAAATCTCGCCCCCAAAAATAAATACAGCAAACAATCCCAGTGGTAAAATTGCATTCAGTGGGGCAATGAGTAATTCCACTGTCATAAAGGCATTTAAGAGGGTACTTTTTTGACTTCCCACGAAGCGACTGAGATAAGATCCTACCCCCATGGCAGCGAGAAATCCCCCGACTGCAATCCCATAGGAAAGGGCTTCATTTCCCACTAGGTAACTGGCTAAGGTTCCTAATAATAATTCACTGGCTAATCCACTGGCTGAGGAAATGGCAGCCGCTAACAGTAAAAGGTTTCGTTGTTTAAGGGTCATTTGTTATTAGTTATTTGTTATTAGTTATTTGTTATTAGTTATTTGTTATTAGT
>JBKHER010000297.1:0-3481 GCA_046540715.1 Halothece sp. | reverse complement strand
CGTCTTATTTTTCCTCAATAAAGCGATCGCGTTTTCCGTAAGCCGTCAATTGTAGGAGATTTAAAGGTTAAAATTGAGAGAGTCTTCCTAGGCTCATAAACTCGGCGACAAGTTGCTGTATCTTAATTAAAGATGAACGAAGAAGAAATTAAAACCCTGATTCGTCAAGAATTGCCCAATATCCTGCAAGATGCCCAATTGCGTGATTTTGTCATCCAAAGTGTTAACCAATTTTATGCAGGAAAGCAGGAAACAGAGAGCCGTTTTGACCGTATTTTAGCAGAACTAGAGCGCGATCGCGCTGAAAATGCTCGAAGATGGGAAGAAAACCAACAAGAAATTCGGCGATTGGATCAACGGATTGAAAGCACTTTAGCTAGACTTGATCGCGACAGCGCTGAAAATGCTCGAAGATGGGAAGAAAACAACCGCCGCTGGGAAGAAAACAACCGCCGCTGGGAAGAAAACAACCGTCGCTGGGAAGAAAACCAACAAGAAATTCGGCGACTGGGAGAACAAGCCAATGAAATGCTCAATGATCTCCGAAAACTTGATCGCAAACATGATGGTAGCATTAGTGCTTTAGGAGCAAGATGGGGCTTACATTCGGAACAGTCATTTCGCAATGCCCTTGCTGGCATTTTAGCAGACTCCTTTGGCGTAGAAGTAATTAACCTGAATGAATACGATGAACAAGGAGAAGTTTTTGGCAGACCCGAACAAGTTGAGTTAGATTTATTAATTAAAAATGGCTTACTGATTATTTGTGAAATCAAATCTTCGGTGAGTAAAGCCGATATGTATATTTTTGAGAAAAAAGTCCAGTTTTATCAAAATAAACATTCTCGTTCCCCGAATCGAAAACTGGTGATTTCTCCAATGGTACACCCAGCAGCGCAGCCTGTTGCAGAGAAATTGGGAATCGAGGTTTATAGTTATGCAGAAGATGTGGAAAACTTAAATTAAATCAGGCTCTTTCAGACTAAATTGCTGATTAGTTAGCAGTCAATTTTCCTCAATAAAGCGATAACCTTTTCCATAAACGGTGTGAATTAAGGGAGTTTCCCCAGGGGCTTCTATTTTACGCCGCAATAAGCGCACTAAAGCCGCCAAAACATTACTACTGGGTGTGCTATCTTCTCCCCACAAATGCTGATAAATTTGTTGATGGGTTAAGAGTTGTTCTGGATACTGCATAAAATAACTTAAGAGTTGGGTTTCTCTTTCAGAAAGTTCAATCATTCTTCCACTGCGATAGGCAAGTTGATTATTGATATCGAGTTCTAAATCGTATAATTTGAGGTGAGAACTAACGGTGTTTTCTTCCTCAGCAGAACGTCTTAATAACGCTCTGACTCTAGCTAAAAATTCTCTTAATTCAAAGGGTTTAATAATATAGTCATCGGCTCCGACATCTAATCCTTGCACCCGATCATCTACGGTATCTTTTGCTGTTAAAAATAAAACAGGAGTTTGATCGCCGCGCGATCGCAGATTTTGACATAACTCCAATCCAGACTTTTCTGGCATTAACCAATCTAAAATTAGTAAATTGTAACGATGATTTTGGGCTAACTCTTCTCCTTTCACCCCATTATTTGCCACATCCACCTGATATCCCTCCGCCGTTAAAACCCGAGCCAGAGGGGTTGTTAATTCTGTTTCATCATCGACGAGTAAGATTTGCATCATCATTGAATCGAACGTACAATTTTTTTCTGTCGCCCCGATCATTCGGGGGATTTACCTTCCAAAATAACGGATAACCAATAACAAATAACAAACTTAGTGATAAGATAGCAAGGTTGCAACTAATAACGATAAGGAGATTAAGTGTATGGCATATGATGTCTATGGTATGGGAAACGCCCTGTTAGATATTGAATTTAAGGTAACTCCTGATCTCCTAGAAAAGTTAGGAATTGACAAAGGGGTAATGACGCTGATTGAATCAGATCGGCAACAACAGTTAATTAATGATTTAAAAGATTACATGGGCCAAAAAAGTGGTGGGGGTTCCGCCGCAAATACTATGTTTGCCATTAGTCAGTTTGGTGGAAAGTGTTTCTATTCCTGTAAAGTGGCTAATGATGAGATGGGCGACTCTTATGTGCAGGATTTAATCGATGCTGGGATTGATACGAATTTACAGAATCAAGAGCGAGATTCTGGCATTACAGGGCAATGTTTAGTCTTTGTTACCCCTGATGCGGATCGTACCATGAATACCCATTTAGGGATTTCCGCCCAATTTTCGGAGAAAGAATTAAACGAAAGCGCGATCGCTGCTTCGGAATACCTCTATATTGAAGGATACTTGGTCACTGACCCCACCAGCAAGGCAGCAGCGATTAAAGGGCGCGAAATTGCCCAAAAAGCGGGTAAAAAAGTTGCTTTGTCGCTGTCTGACCTGAATATGGCAAAATACTTCAAAGAAGGTTTCCTAGAAATGATTGGTGGTGGCATTGATTTAATCTTTTCTAATCAAGATGAAGCCCTCACCATGGCCGAAACCGACGACTTAGCTCAAGCCTGTGATTATCTCAAGACGCTCAGTAAAGGGTTTGTGATTACTCGCGGACCGAAAGGGGCTTTAGTGTATGATGGCAATAGCCTAATTGAAGTTGAACCGCAACCTGTTAAAGCAGTGGATACTGTCGGTGCTGGAGATATGTTTGCTGGGGCATTTCTCTATGGTCTGACCAATGGCATGAGTCACTCTGATGCAGGGAAATTAGCTTCTGCGGCTTCAGCACGATTAGTTACCAGTTATGGCCCTCGTTTGGAACCACAAGAAGCAAAAGACGTTTTAGCCCAAGTTAAGGCTTAATTCTTAATAGTTAAGGTTGGGTTTACGCCCAGCCTTTTTTGAAAAGTCCCCTAATCCTCCCTATCAACGAGCTATGTTCCTTATACAACAAGCTGTTTAGCTACAGTCTATAATGATAGATAACGATTTAGTTCACACGCCGCAAGGATCAAAGCCTATGGAAACCCAAAATATTAAGGAAAAAGCACAACATTTAATTGATAAGCTGCCAGAAAATTCAACTTGGGATGATTTGATGTATGAAATTTATGTTAGACAAGCAGTAGAGTCTGGAATAGATGATAGCGAAGCAGGTAAAGTTGTTCCTGTTGAAGAGGTAAGGGCTAAGTTTGGATTGCAAAAATGAAAGTTTTTTGGGCTGAAACAGCTATCAATCATTTATCCTCTATTTACAATTACATTTCCCAAACTTCTCCCCAATATGCCCAAAGAATTGTTGAAAGATTAACGAAACGATCTGAACAGATTGCTGATTTTCCCTTATCAGGTCGGATTGTTCCAGAATTTGGAAATAAGCAGATTCGAGAAATAATTGAAGGTTCTTACCGTATTATTTATATATTAAGTCCGAGCAAATTGATATTCTAGCTGTTCTTCATGGTTCTCAGCAGATCGATTCTACTTAAAGAAAAATAACGAAAAGATTTGTTA
>JBKHER010000296.1:0-3499 GCA_046540715.1 Halothece sp. | reverse complement strand
CAGGAAGCGCGATCGGTATAGGGAATTACCCTCCCCAAGGTTATTTTTCCGAGAATGAAACGACCCTACCCCTTAAAGGGGTGGGTTGGGAGGATAGGCTGTAACCTAGCTTTTTTCAAATGGTCGCACTTTTATGATGATTAATTGAAGTTACTTTAACACCTAAATTAGTTCTGCAGAATTTCTTGAACTTCCTGTTGGAGTTCTGGATCTTGTTGGATAGAAACCCAGATTTCTTCAAATCGTTGCATTTCCATTCCTTTATCAGTAATGGCACTTTCAATTTCATTTTGGGCTTCTTCCTCAATTTCGCTAATGCGATTGTCAGCTTGTTGAAATTGTTCTTGCTTTTCTGAACTCATTTCTGATTCCTCTGCTTCAGGTTGCTGTTGCTGTCGGAACATTTGATTATACTCTTCAATGGTGAGCCCTTCTTGCTCAATTGCTTCTGCCATTTCTTGGCGAGACTCCTCTTGAATTCGTTGCACGACCCTAAAAGCATCAGCAAACCGTTCCAGTTCTTCTTGATCAACATCAATTGAACTTCCTTCAGGGGTAGCAGGCATTTGCTGTTGATCTGGAGCCTGTTGTTGCTGTTGTTGTTGTTGTTGGGCTTGGGCTTCTAGAGTGCTACCCAACATAAAAATTGAGGCGATGCTTCCAGCTACAAAAATAGATAGTTTTTTCATAAGAAGTTATAATGTTACAAGCGTTTTCGTTACTTTCACTGAAGCTGACCTTCTAGCTCCCTTCAATAAAAGTTTAAAAAATAAATGTGAAAAAAATAGGAAGATGAATTCTAAAAACTATTGTTACACGCGATTGGTTAGGGCTGTCCTTTGTCCTTCGTAAACCAGTGACCAATAATCGGTGAACAAATAACAAATAACGAATAACCAATAACGAATAACCAATTTCTAGCGTTTACTAGACACGATCGCGCTTTCGAGTTCCTGTTTATTAAGATCAGTAATCACAAAGACCTCTTGCACACTTTTGCCCTCACGAGCAATCACTTTATAACCGCCGCGAATAGGAACAGAAACCCGTAATTTGAGGTGTTGAGAATTACTACGAGCGCGGCTAATTACCCCAGGGGTAACGGTGTAAATCCCTTGAAAGGTAATTAATCGCTCTAAAACGGGAATCAATCCCTCAATGTGAGTGGAATGATTCCACACGAGTCGCCCTTGAGAAGAGTCTGCCATGTTATGCTTTCTCCAAGGGAGCCATGGTCAAACCTTCTCGTCGCAACTGTTGATGGTAGAGTTCAGCGGCTTCTTGGGGACCAACCCAAACAATGGCTTGTCCTTCGTTATGGACTTGTTCGGTTAAACGCCAAGCGCGATCGCTGGTCATATCTGGAATATACTTCATTAAACAGTCAGCCACGTGCTGAAAGGTATTGACATCATCATTTAAGACAATCACCTTATAATTGGGATAAGTCGTGCGGACGGTTTCTTTAGTCTTTTCTGGGGCTTGAGTTGGGGAAGCTGTCGCTTGGATCATTGCTCTCTCTTTTGCCATTTGCGATTCAAAAATACTTACCCTTTAGAATAACAATAACAATTGTTGTTAGTTATTCGTTATTCGTTATTCGTGGTTTGTCGCCCTTAGCCCCCTGATTAAAAGGGGGTTTGGGGGATCGGATCGTTTCAAACACTTGACACATTTGGATCAATTGAGTTTGCAGAGTGATTGTCGGGTCTTCTCCCCGTTTGAGGGCTGTTTCGAGGTTTAATAATAAGGGAAACACTTGTAAGAGTTGTTGTAAAGAGAGATTTTGCACTTCTTTACGGAGAAAGTAAACCCGTTTCGGATTATTGATTTCGGCGGCTTTCGCGATCGCGCTATTGTCTTTTTCCCCTTTTTCGATCATTAGTTTCACCCAAAGCCAAGTGCGAAATTGCCCCACTAACACAGCAACAATTTTTAAGGGGGGTTCATTACGGTTTAATAAATCATCTAGTAATTGTAAGGCTTGAGTAGGATCGCCGTTACGGATAGCAGTGGCAAGTTGTAAACTATTGTGAGTATTGGTGGTAACCAGTTGCGCGATCGCGCTTTCGTCTAATTTCCCGTTTTTCTCTTCCGCATACAGAGATAATTTTTCTAATTCCTGAGATAAAAGCCGTGTATTATTCCCCACTGCATCTGCTAAACACTCGACAGCACCTTTTGTCAGTTTTACCCCTTTTTCCGCTGCCATCGTTTCCACCTGCTTAAACAATTCTTCGGTTTGCCAAGGAGGAATTAAACTAAACTCTTTAAGGGTGGAATACTTCTTTAATAACTTGGTTGATTTCAGCCGTCCATCAGGTTTTTTCTGGCTGGTGAATAATAAATGGGAGGTATTAGGGAGTTTCGGCAATGTGCGCTCTAACTCCGATAATAACGCCTCTGAGCAACGTTGACCGATGGTAGTGTCTTGCACCCAGATCAACCGATTCCCTGCGCCAAAAGGAGGCGTTAACCCTTGATAGAGGGCTTCTCTCATGGCTTCTTCGGTGTCTCCGAGAATAATATCCTCATTGAAGTCTCCCCATAGCGGATCAATAACTTCTTTGCGTAAAGCCGTGATGGCTTGTGTTAACCGATATTCATCTTCCCCCCAAAAAAAGTAAACAGGCATAACTGAATGATGTTTTTTGTCGATTTTTCCTTTATCGTAGTTGTATGAGCGGTTAACTAGGAGATGAATTAGCCTTGGACGAAGCTTATCAAAAGTACGTGGAAGAAGTCGGACGGTTATCGCAACCCGCCCAGTATCCGACACAATTAAAGAATATTCAGGAATCCCCGAAATTTCAACGGGATGAACAGGGGAAAGTGGAGGCGCGATCATTTCCAGGATATAGCGTTACCACTCCTCCTTGGGAGGAAGATAGCAATAATGAGGGGTTTTATCATCACCTGAAACAAACCCAACAGCGTCTGCTAAGCCAACTCCCCCGAGATTTTATTTTACCGGTTCCTCACAGCAGTTTTCATGTCACCCTAGCGGATTTAATTTGGGGGGATCAATTTCAGGCGGCTGTGGAAAAAAATTCGGGCTTTGAAACTCAACTCAAGGAACAAATCGCGATTAGTTTTCAGCAGTATCAGCAAGAAACGCCTGTTTATAAACCCTTGCAATGGCAGTTATTAGGGTTAATTATTCGCCCTCGCGCGATCGTGGTGGGCTTATTACCCAAGGATGAATATTCCTATCAAAAAGTGATTAAATTACGTCGTGCGATTTATCAAAATCGAGATTTATTATCTTTAGGATTAGAACAACATTATCACTTTTTAGCTCATGTCACGTTAGGCTATTTTGGTAAAATTCCAGATCAGTCTGAACGAGAGGAAATTTGTACAACGCTAACAGCGATTAATGACCAATGGTTAGAAATTGACCCGAAATTATTAACCATTTATCAGGCAGAATTAAGAAGATTTTCTGATATGACTGCTTTTATCCGCGAACCAGATTTTCCTGTGGTTAGTTTTAGCA
>JBKHER010000295.1:0-3509 GCA_046540715.1 Halothece sp. | reverse complement strand
TAGTAGCGACCGAGACGGTCGCATTACGGAAAATAATTGGAATAACTATAATCCCCCCTCACCCCCCTTGGTAAGGGTAGGGCTATACCAGTGAACAAATAACAAATAACAAATAACAAATAACAAATCTATTTATTTTAATCGCCCTGATCGCCAAATACTCAGGATTAACCAAAATCCAATTAAACTAGCAGCCGCAAATAAAACATTACTGATTAAAGATAATTGGGGTGTTTGAGCATTGGCTGAAATTATCGCTGCACCAATAATTAAAGCAGCGACAATAATACTAAAAGAAAGTCGGTTTGCTGAATCATCTAAACTTCTTCGCAGGGGATCTAATTCACGAATACTTAAATTCCAACTGAGCGTTTCTGAAGTTACCCGATCTAATAATAATTCTAATTGTCTTGGCCCCTGTAAGGATAAACTTTTCAGGTCTAACGTTGTTCTTAATAGGGTGGGAACAGGGTTACTGCCAAAAATTTGCTCCCGAAATAAATCGGTCATTAACGGTTTAACTTCTTCTAATAAATTAACTTCAGGATTAAAGCCTCTTGCTAGTCCTTCTAAATTGGCTAAACTCTTAGCATAAAGCCCCATATTACTCGGTAGTTTTACATTATTTTTGCGAGAAACCTCTAAAATCTCATAAAAGACTTCACTAAAGTTAACTTGAGAAATACTGAGATTATAATACTTCCGCAACATCCGATCATAATCGTTTTCGAGATTAATTAAATTAACACCAACAGCACTTTCTGAAAGTTCTAAGGTTAATTGGCTACAGCGTTGGGCATCAATATCCACTACCGCGAGTAACATTTCCGTTAAAATTTGTTGAGTGCGGGGATCAAGCCGTCCAATCATGCCACAATCAATTAGGGCAAGCCGTCCATCCTTAAGATAAAAAATATTCCCGGGGTGAGGATCAGCGTGGAAAAAGCCATCAACATAAATTTGTTGGAAAAAGACACGAAATAATAAGGTGGTAATTTCTTGGCGACGTTTCTGTTGAGACTCAGGAATTTTGGCTTCTAAAATGGGACAGCCTTCTAGCCATTCCATCACCATTAATTTTTCTGTGGTGACTTCCCAATAAATTTTCGGAATGATCACTTGTTTGGTATCAAACCAGCGACTATTGGTTAAGTTGTTACGAAGTTTATCGGTATAGCCCGCTTCTTTGGTAAAATCAAGTTCAGCACGGAGGGCGTTGGTAAATTCTTCAGCAAGGGCAACCACATCATAGTCTTCTCCAAAGTCAGTTCGGGACACTAATTCAGCAATGCCTTTAATTAAGCTGATATCTTGTTCTACTACCTGATCAATGCCGGGACGTTGGACTTTCACCGCCACTTCTTCCCCACTTTTGAGGGTAGCGCGATGGGTTTGCGCGATCGAACCTGCAGCCACTGGTTCTTGATTAAATTGGGAAAATACCGCTTCTACAGGGGCATTTAATTGGTCTTTTAAGACTCCTTCGATGCGACTCCAAGCAACCGGGGGAACATTGGCTTGTAATGCAGTGAGGGCTTCCACATACTCGGCGGGAATAATATCGGGGCGAGTGCTTAAAAGTTGTCCAAATTTAACATAAACTGGGCCCAAATCCACAAGGATATTCCGAAGCACTGTCGGCGTGGGTAACTCAGGGGATTCTGCTTTCCCAACGGTAAGAAGGCGACGCATATAATCCCAACCGTTGCGGAAAACAACTTCTAAAATTTCTCGTTGACGACTGGTATTTTGAGTAAGGAAGACCACAGGTTTTTTCTCGTGCCATGTTAAACATTGTTACATCACCCTTATAACAGGTTGTGGAAACGATTGTCTGCTTGCAGTTCCTTAAGAAGTTGTTTAATGTCTTGGGTGCGATCTTTTTTCACAACGAGGGTAATGCCGCGATCGCGCACAATCACCACCTCTTCTAAGCCTAAGGTGACTATGGTTTCTTCAGGATTAGCGTTATAGATAATGCAACCTTGAGTATCTAATCCGAAATGAGTTCCCACCTCTACATTTGCTTTTTCCCCTTTCAATAATCGTTCCAACGCTTTCCAGTCTCCTAAATCATCCCAACCAAACTCACTGGGAATTACATAAGCCAGTTGGGTTTTTTCCATTAAGGCATAATCAATGCTATTTTTCGGGAGATCGCTATAGGCAGCTTTTCCTTTTTCTTGTAAAGGGGTTAAAATTTCAGGGGCGTGTTGCTGTAATTCCGCTAAGACAACGCCAGCGCGAAAGATAAACATCCCACTATTCCAGCTAAAGCGTTGGGTATTGATAAAAGATTCGGCAGTAGCGCGATCGGGCTTTTCTGTAAAGCGCGTAACTCGATAAGTAGGAAGGGCATTATAGTTTCCTGTCGTTTCTCCCTGTTCAATATAGCCGTAACCCGTCGCTGGATAAGTGGGTTTAATGCCAAGGGTAACAATGGCAGCTTTTTGAGTAGCTAATTCTACTCCTGTCGCGATCGTTTTTTCAAATTTCTCAGTATTCCCAATCCAGTGATCCGCAGGGAAAAAGGCAATTACTGCATCCTCTCCATACCGCTTGGCAATTTCGAGACTCGCCCATGCCACCGCCGGTGCGGTATCTTTCCCCTCTGGTTCCACTAAGCAGTTGTCTGAGGGGAGTTTTGGCAATTGTTCTTGCACCCCAGACGCTAACATCTCGGAGGTAATCACCCAGATATTTTCCCACCCTGAGGCGAGGTTTAATAATCGGTTAGCAGTTGCTTGCAAAAGCGTGTTTCCGCTACCATCAAGAGATAAGAACTGTTTCGGGCGTTCACGGCGACTTAGGGGCCAAAAGCGTTCTCCTTTTCCCCCAGCTAGAATAACGGGAATAATTGTTGTCGTCATAGATTAAATAGTTAATAATAAACTTTTAGTAATTATAAAAGATACTTTAACAAATAACGAGTCATGATCAAGAAACTCTTAAAACGGCTTTTCTATCTTGCCATTGCTTTTTTATTAGCAGGAATTTGGATTTTATTGGATGCTCAACCAGCAGTTGCCCAAGATAAAAGTGTCAACTATACTCATACTGTTGTCTCCGATCGCGATTTTTCTAATGAAGATTTAGTGGGGGCGGTTTTTGCCGCTGCCGATATGCGCCGCACAGATTTTCATGGTTCCAATTTAGAAAATGCTATGTTTACAGAAGGAAAATTAATTGATGCTGATTTATCAGGGGCAAATCTTAGTGGCGCTTTAATGGATCGCGTAGTTTTTGATGGGGCAGATTTAAGGAATGCAATCTTCATTGGAACAATCATGAGTCGCAGCAGTTTTGAAAATACTAAAATTGCTGGCGCTGACTTTACAGATGCGATTTTAGATCGCTATCAAATTAAGCGATTCTGTGAAAAAGCTGAAGGAGTGAATCCTGAAACAGGGGTAGCTACCCGAGACAGTTTAGGGTGTTATTAATTCCCCCCTTTACTAAGGCAGGATAGGGGGGATTGCCCCTTTGATTTTGAAGCTAGGGAGCGAGAC
>JBKHER010000294.1:0-3512 GCA_046540715.1 Halothece sp. | reverse complement strand
AGGGGTTGTAATTCTTTTTTCAAACCCAGAACATAGTTTGTCTTTCATTATGTTTATATTGTGATATAGCTGTTAATTACATTGTTAAATTAATTGTTCTAGCTTTTCCAAGGCTTCCCAAAACCCTTCCCCTTCATTTTTATGTCCTTGCCAAATCTCTGGAATAAAAGAAGCAGTTGGAGCGACCTTTTCTAATTCCTCACCAAGGGCTAAAAAGTCAATTTCCCCCTCGCTAACTTGTAAGCCTTCGCCATCTGAGCCTTTAGCATCAGCAATGTGGAGGTGAGCGGTATGAGGCCCCACCTGCTCTAAAAATTGTTTCCAGGACCACTTATGCTGGTTACAGGCTAGCTTAGAATGAGAGATATCTAAACAGACACGATACCCTTGTTGCTGGCAAAATTCAGCAATTGAGTCAGGATCAACAAATAAGTTGTGATAACTTTGACCACCGAAATGCCAAGGAAAGGGAGGCATGGTTTGCGGAATAATTTCTACTCCTGTTTGATCAAGTTGGGAGAGGCTATCGACAAGTAATTCATATAATTCTCCTCGCTGAGAAATGGGAAGTGGGGCATGAGAGGTAAATCCACCGACATTGGTAACAATGCAAGGGCGACTCGCTTGGTTAAAGAAAGGTTTTAATTGTCGCGTAATTTCAATGACGCGCTGTAATTCCTGAATTGAATGCTGGCGATATGTTTCATCTTGAGAACAGAGGTTTAGGAGGTGATCCCCTGCAAAGAGTTCTGGAGAATGAACCACTAAGTCTAACTCGTAAGCCTGATCGAAAAATTGGTTAATGTCTTGGTCTAAGTCTTTATAGCTAAAGTGGAATTCTAACAGGTCGGGATTGGTTTTACCGAGCAGGGTTTTAAAGTCGTGATAGCGGATAGGAACGCCCCAAGGACGCTTAAATTCATAATTGCGAGGCCCAATGGGATCTTTTTCTAAGTCACTGGGAAAGAAAAAGTCTCCAGCACTCATGGCTCTTTTTGCCATTTTGCCGATCAGTTCTTGTTTGCGGTTAGGTTGTAAACCACGCCCTGGACTTTTCACTTCCAACATTTCTGCTGTAATGATTTGCCCAGGCTCAATGTCACGGTTAATAATGACACTTTTTGCTAAGTTCTCGCGGTTCATGAGTTCCCCTTGGGAAAGCTGTCGCTCTGAGGTATTTCCTAGGGCTTCTTCTACTTCTCGAATGCCCTCAATCATGGCTTGGAATTCTTCTGGGAGAAGGCTCACTTTATGATCTACGCCTTCCATTGATTTATCGAGGGTGAAGTGTTTTTCAATGACTTTTGCTCCTTTGGCAACGGCGGCTAGGGCAATGTTAATCCCTCGTTCATGTCCAGAATAACCCACTGGACAGTCTCCTAATTCTTGCAGACGCTCTAGGTAGTTGAGGTGAACGTCTTTGAAGGGGGCGGGATAGGTAGAGTTACAGTGCAGTAAAATATACATTGCTCCTAATCGTTTGAAAAGGGCAACGGTTTCTTCGATTTCTGCTTCAGTGGACATCCCTGTGGAACAAATGAGGGGCTTACCTGTTTTTGCCATGGCGGTGAGGAGATCATGGTTGGTGAGGTCGGCTGAGGCAACTTTATAGGCAGGCATCCCATATTGTTCTAGTTGGGCTAGACTGTCTAAATCCCAAGGGGTACACAGGGGTAAAATGCCTTGACTCTGGCAATAGTCAAAGACGCTAAACATCTCTTCTGGGGTAAGTTGAAACCGAGAAAGAAGGTCTAGGGTATATTGAGAGCTTAAGTCTTCACTGATATCATCGGCTTTCCCTGCGTTTTTGTATAGGGCGCTCATGTTCCGCATCTGGAATTTAGCGCAATTAGCTCCAGCAGTAACGGCTTCGTCAACGAGTTGTTTGGCGAGTTCAAGGCTACCGTTATGATTATTGCCAATTTCGGCGACGACAAAGGTGGGAGAGTCGCTATTGATGAGGAAGTCGCCAATTTGAATGCCTTGGGGTTGTTCTCGCGCGATCGCGACTAGATGACCATTTTCATCTAAGATGGGGACAAATTCAATTTCTTGGGAGAATAAGGATTGGATTTTTTCAGGATCGTCTCCTTTTAAGGCAAACTTAAAGGTTTTATTGGCAATTTTAGAAATGGGCTGGTTAAGATCAATGGTTTCTTGATTCACTAACCACCGCCGAAAGTCACCATCGGTCAGGACTCCTTCTAAGATTCCTGATTCGTTGACGGCAAAAATGATGCGACTTTTGTTATCACTAATTTTCTTCAGGGCATTAACAATGCTCTCTTCAGAAAAGATGATATAGTTGGTAAGATTCTTTTCAATAATCATTGGGTTTGCTCGTCAATTAAGGTTTCTATAATTTTCAAGTCTGTGAGAGTGTCGATTTCTAGGGCAGCTTCTTCACTCATAACAAATAAGGTTATTTTTCCGCCGAGGCGATTCTCTGATTCTTTCAGCACCCACGGCTTAAAGATATAAATTGAGCCGTTTTCGACATATTGCGGTGACATTTCTTGACGGCGGGGACGATGGCGATAGTCGTAGTTGATGGGACGGGCGACTCCATTTTCTTGTTCCCAGAGAAAGCGATGACTGGGGGAAACGGAGAGGAGGGAATCGGCTTGTTGTTGGTCAAAGGTTTTCAGGGCTTGATCGATGTCAGCACCTGTACGAATGGGGGAGGTACATTGTAGAAAAACAGCGCGATCGGGCGTTTTTCCTGAGTTTTCTAGTTCGGAGAGGGCGTGAATGAGTGCTGCTTCTGAGGAGGCGGTATCGTTGGCAAGTTCAGCGGGGCGGTAAATGATGTTTGCGCCATAGGTTTCAGAGATGGTAGCAATTTCTGAGTCGTCGGTGGAAACATAAACTTCATCTACTCCTTGTGCCTCTAATGCGTCTTGGATGGAGTAAGCGATTAGGGGTTTATTTGCTAGGGGGCGGATATTTTTTCGGGGAACGCCTTTTGATCCCCCTCGGGCGGGAATGATTGCAATTGTTAACACAGGATTAAATTAGAAAAATTTGTCTATATACTGAAAGTTTTTCCAAGTAAGTTGATGTGATGATGAAGATTACTTAAAGTTTTTATTAAAAATTTAGTAGCACTTTTGGGAATTCCAATTATTATCATTGTTACTTAACCATATCAACATAAAGGCTCATCCGAGGATAGGTTCGATCCATATCAGAGCCTTGCATTGCTAAAGAGACACATCCACCGGGCTTACTCCGAACAATGTGTTTAAAGCCGACACGATTGCCACATTGTTTAAGTCTATTAAAATCCCAAATATTAATATGATCACCTGGATGTTCTGGACGGAATTCTAGCCCACTAGTTAGCTTTTCAAAAAGCATATCATAAGGTAAACCCTTAATGTCTTCACCATCAACTACTAAGTTAGGTGATTTATTCAGATAATATTTACAGCGAGGGGTACTTATTTCTCTAATTAAATAATCCATCTGCGATGGGCTCTCATGTTTTTTAGCAGGATCGGCATTTTTTC
>JBKHER010000293.1:0-3513 GCA_046540715.1 Halothece sp. | reverse complement strand
CTGTTGAGGCGATCGCTGTCGGTAAAGAGTCCCGCCAGAGAACTATCATTAGCCATCTTTTCCCACCACTGTTTTAGGGTATCTTCAGGTAACCCCCAAGTTCCCCCTTGATGCACGGGGCGTAATCCAGGATGCCACACCGAAAGTTGTCCTGCTGTTGGGCTAGTTCGACCACCCCACCACTGTTTCTGCCAATTGCGTCCTAATTTGTGTCCATCAATGCTTTTATGGAGAGAATCAGCGAGATCAGCGAGATTTTCCCCTTCTATTGGGCTGGCTTCCCCATACACCGACCAAAGATGCTGCTGATCTAAATGAATCACTTGCCAACCGTGACCATCTAAGAGACGATTATAGGCAATGGCGCTGTTTTCCAGTTCTCTTACAAAACGTTGCCACTCCTGTTGAAGCAAGTTTTTCGCCTCGGTAAACCAGCCTTCCTCATCGGGAAATAACCCTGTAAACACATTAGGAAATTCTGCTTGCCAAAATAACTGGCTATCAACGCCATCTTCCCCTTTTAACCAGTTCATCAGAGAGGAATCTAAGTGTAACGGAAGTAACATACAGCCGCCTCTCTCTTCCCAGCGATGAATCAACACCGCCGAGAGATAATGACATAACCAAGAAGCAACCGCCCAATCGCGCAACCGTTGTCCACCGCCTAAAAATTCCTGCACGGGGCCAAAGGTAATCGCCCCCATATAGGTTAAATTCGCACTTTGGCACTGATCACGGTTTAATTGTTTACAGGCTTCTTGGGTTGCCCCACCGCCCCACCAAAATTGGTTTTTCAAATAGGGGGAAGTTTGCCATTCCCCACTAAGCGGATGCGTTGAGAGATTAGGGGGCGTATTAAGGAGAGAGGGATAAAGTTGACGTTGTCTTTCTAATAAGACTTGTAAATCCATTCTAATTGCTCTTTAATGGTTTCTACGCGGTTTTGATAATTAGCAATTCGTTTTTGAATCGGATCAGCAATGTCAGCGAGACTGACAAGATAATGCAGTTGCTGAATGGCAATTTCTGCTGGATGTTCGGGATCATCCGTTGAACCCATTATTTCAGTTTTTTTGTCAAGGATGTTGTCAATTTGATCTCCTTGTAATCCGTGATAAAGTTCATTTCTAACTCCTAGAAATCCCGTTTTGAAATTTTGACTGAGTTCCCAACCATTTTGGGTATAAAAGCGTTGGAATTGTCGCCAGTTGGAATCTTGTTTAATGGGAGTAACTTGGTAGCTAACGAACTGGTTTTTAATCCAATCTTTGCCATAACCTTGATCTAACAGTTGCGTCACAATTTTATAAATGGAAAACCGAAAGGAAAGATCGTTATTTTCTTGATCAATAAGTTCTGATTTGGCTTTATTATTGTCATTATTTTGCCATTGAAAGCGATTTGGGGCTTGCTTTTGGACTAAACTTAGAAGGGCTAATTCAAATGCTCCTGCTACTCTTAAATACCAGTGCATCCATTGTCCGCGTTCTCGGAATGCTTTTTCACTCCAGAGCGCGATCGCGATTCGTTCTAATACTTTTCCTTCAGGAGAGCGGTCAATATCTGATAATTCCCCAAGGTTAAAAGAAACAGCGCGATCGAGATAGCGAACATTTTTCTTAAACTCATTATTGGGATAATTAGATAATAATTGTAGCGCACCCCCAAAGTCCTGAATATTAAATAATTGTTGAATTTGGGGAATCTTAAACCGCCATTGCCATTGTTCTCCAAAATGAGGAATATAGCTAGAATCTTGGCGCGAAATATAAACAAACTCAATCGGTTTTCCCGCTAATTTTTGTTCAATTCCCCACAAATAAAGCGCACTACTGGTGGCGGGTGTGCCACTACTATGCTGAATCAGAATTTGCTCAATGGGGGAAGCAGGTTGCAGTTGAAATTGAACCCCATCCTCATGAATTAAGGTGGCTAATTTTTCTTTAATTAAAATTGCCATATCCTCCCAATCAGCAGCACCTCTTGCACTGCTAGGGGGAATTTTTAAATCAATGGGAAATAAATTCAAGCCTTCTTTTTCACACCAAGCGGTTAAGATATTTTTCCACCAACAGCCATCCGAAGCAATAATTTCATTCCAAGCCTCAGGAGACATTTCTTGCTGTTTTAACCAAGCCACTTGATCAGTTAAAATAATGCCCCAATATAACTCTTCTGTTTGTCTCTCTTTGACTTCTCGTAGAAAGGGAAAATCAACGCGATCGATGTCGTCAATTAATTCCTTATCATTTATTTCCGCCAGTTCTCGGACTGATTCTAGGCTATAGTCTCTCAGTCGTTCGGTTCCAAATTGGGAATCCACCACTACGTCACTATTTCCTAGGATTTGCAAGAATAGTTTTGCCATAGCTTCTTATTACTGTTTTAGACAATTGAGGCAGAGATTTAACAAATGTTAATCACCTAAGTATTTATTTTTCTAACACAAGTATTCTTTGATTTTACAAGTTAGTGCCAGAAGAAAACAATAGGTGAACCTTGATGATTTTGAGTGATTCCTCCTCAGAAATCCTCAGAAAGTTGCTAATTCCAAGATAGGGGTTAAACCTTGATCTGTCATGGCTGTGATGCGAACGAGGAAAATTGAATAAGAAAAATCCCTGCTAGTAGCCACCAGCAGGGGCTTCTGCGTTTCAGACTCGAATCTAATCCCGAATCATTTGATCGGGGGCGGGTCGGATTTACAAAAATTATTATGATAAGGGAAGTCCCGAAATCTAGGAGGAAACGATGCAACAAGCTGTAGAGAAAATTGCCACCGATATGCAGCTTCAGGGAGCTAAACTTAAAAAAAAAGACGGAACGGAATGGAAGGCTTTAGCATTATTGGAAGTTTTAGAAGAAACTAGCTCAGAATTAGTGCCAAAACTGCTGAGAAATCGATCTAAGTCAATTCTAGCAATGCTAGCTCAAGGCTATATGTTGAGACGAGCCTTTAATATTGATTTTCTGCTATATTCTAATTATTGTGGCTACATGGGGATGGATTTTCTCCGCTACCCTAAACCTGATCAAGATTGGTCTTGTTTTTACCAAACGCGAGATAGAATTTTAAGGCTAAAAGAAAACGGCATTTATGAGGCTATAGGCGTTAATAGGATGGGCATTCTGCTGACTTACCCTCTACTACAAGAAGAATGTGATCCAGAGGAGGAGGAAAAATTAATCGAGGATTGTCAGGTTTTCGATTTCCTCGAAAGTTTGGAAAGAGCTGAATTTATGGCTCCTGAAGGAATTCTTGACTTGCGAGAAGTTAAAAAAGAGCTTCCCAGACCTCCCCTATAAGTTTAACTGAAACCACTTAATACTAAGCCCGCCCTGCGAAGAGAGCGGGTTTTTTTGTGCTGAATTTGCATCAGAAGTAATAAACTCCCATGTTATTTCAGCATCTTTTTCCTCCGAAGAGGATCGTTACTAGTCTCCACAATCCTGACAATTCACAAGACTTCAATCAAGCCTTTATTGTTTCAGCACCTTTTTCCTCCGAAGAGG
>JBKHER010000292.1:0-3526 GCA_046540715.1 Halothece sp. | reverse complement strand
TTACTACCTTGAGAATCAATTGCTCATCTCACCTTACAAGCGGTTATTGTCGTTCTATTCACTCACCGATCCCCCCTTTTTATCCACCGTCACCTCTTACACTCAATCTAGTCTCCCATGATCAATCAATTTGCGGAGCAAGGCTTCAAGTTGTCAACTTGGAAAATTAATCGTCTCACTCAGTTTCTTTTACTAGCAGTCACGATGCTTACCTACAGCATCATGGCAATGAATATTGCTAACTCACTTTTTTTAAGTAATGCTGGTGCTGAATATTTACCTTTATGTTTTATTTTTTTAGGGCTATTCTCTATTGTTGGGTATGCTGGCGTATCCCAAATTATTGATCGGTTTAGTTGCTCTCGACTCTTTCAGTATGTTCTTTTAGGGTTAGCTGGACTATTTACAATTTTTTCCCTAATGCTAAATTTTAACATATTGCCATTGTATTTTTTAATTAGCATTACGGCTTTTTTTCAGTTTGATTTATTCGTTAATATCCTTTATCCTAACTTAATTACTGAATATTTCACCACTCTAGAATATAAACGTTATGCCCCTTTTTTAGGAATTGCTCAAGCAGTAGGAATTTTGCTGGGTGGGGTTTTAACGACGATTTTAGCGACATATTTAACGAGCCGACAATTATTAGCTTGTCTGATTTTACTATCTGCGATCGCGATCGCGCAAATTGCTTATTTAGATAGTTCTCAACAACGGCTAGAAAAGAATCCGAATAAAAAACAGATGGGAATTATTGATTCTCTAAAAACCTTTCCCGACTTAATAGAACGATACCCCTTAGTCTTTTATCTGGCTAGTAGCAGTTTCCTGTTTATTCTGATTTATGTCATGTCAGAATTTTTATGGTTTAGCACCTATGCGAGTAACTTTTCTGATGCGGAATTAACAGGATTTTTAGGAACGATTCGGATTGGCACCAGTACCACTCAAATTGTTACTTTATTTTGTCTGACTCGCCCCCTGTTACGGTCGCTAGGAGTAGCAAGGATGAATGTGGCTTACCCCATGATCACCCTAGTTGCCCTCTTGGGGTTTGCTGTTCGTGGTGACTTAAAAAGCGCGATCGCGCTCAATATTAATGGCGATTCCCTCAATAAAGGGCTTGCTATCCCCGTTCACCAACTCAACTATAATGCCATTCCCCCAGAGTTTTCAGGACGAGTGCGAACCTTGACCGATGGCGTATTTTATGCAGTGGGCTTAACCGTAGCAGGGGGAACCTTACTCATTGGTCAATCCTTTCTCAATCTGACACAAATCGTTTGGATAGCCATGGGCTTAACTGGAATTGCCTTAATTGCGAGACTTCCCATGGGGCGACTGTATGCGGAAGGCTTAGAAAGTATGATCCGCAGTAATAGTCTAGAACTTGATGACTTTAATTATCGCACTCACTTACCATCGGGGTCTAGTTCTGCTATTCAAGACTTAATTATCAATGGGGATTATTACACCCAACTCAAAGGATTAGAACTCGCCCATCGCCTAGGGGAAGCCAGTCGCTTTTTACCAGAAGTAAAAACCCTCTTACAAGAGAGAGATCTTGATTCAGCGATTCGCCCAACTGTGGTGGATATATTTGCCAATGAAAGTGATGAACAGACACGAGAACAATTCCGAGAGTTCCTTAATAGTGAGTATATTACCCTGAAAGCAACCGCTTTAGAAATTCTAATTGCGAATGAGGAGTCGATTAGCCCCTCCAAATTGCAGGAACTATTAAGGGATGAAAATCCAGAAATTCGCTTATTAGCGGCTTTAGCGCAGAAAATTTCAGGAGTCAGCCTTGATCCTAAACTCCAAGAATTAGCCAATGAGGTGTGGAACTCTCCTTGGGATGAAAATAGCGCTAGCGCGATCGCGCGCGTAATTGGCAAAACCGGAAACCGAGACTGGCTGGAGCTTTTACAGCCAATTTTAGAGAGTGATCATCCGTCCCTAAAAGAACAGGGATTAAACGCTCTCACCCAGTTAGCCGAACGAGGAGATCTCGAAATTGCCAATCTTGCCATCGGTCACTTAAACCATTCCTCCCCACAAGTGCGAGCCGCGGCCTTTCATTTATTAGGAATTACCCGGTGTTCGGGAATGTTACACCATTTAGGGATGGGATTAGGGGATGCTGATCCCAGAGTGCGACAAGAAGCCGCGCAAGTGTTAGCCTCTTATGGAGAACAAGGATTAGCCCTTGCTCGCGATAGCCTCTCCTCTCCCAACCCCGAAGTGGTCAATGCTGCCATTATCGCCATTAGCCAAGTGCGGAGTCAAAAAGCCAGCGATATTCTCTTAGAGTATCTCAGTCCTGATTTTCGGGAAATCAGTAAAACCCAAGTTTGGCAAAAACAAATTCCCAAATCGGATCCCAACTGGCGACCGCTCGCGATCGCGATTTCCGACTATCATAACCGCATTGTGCAGCGAGTTCTCTATATTCTGTCCTGTTTAGGACATTCTCGCACAGTAAACACCGTCAGCCGTGCTTTTAACTCGACCAATCCTCGGGAAGTTGCCAATGCCGTAGAAGTTCTTGCCACTCTCCCCCATCGACAATTTGCCATGCCGTTAATGCCCATTTTAGAGCAAATTGGGCAGCCGCAAATCAATTATAATGGTCGCTCTCGTCCCACTTCCTCGGCATGGTTGCGAGCGAAAGGATATAAAATTCTCTTAGAGGCGTTAGAAGCAAGGGATCGTTGGATTCGGGTTGGGGCTTTAATTGTGATGGCAACCATTCCCTTTACCTTAATGAAAGACCCTGATCCCTTGGTTAAAAACACCGCGCAACAGTTATTTCTGCCCATCCTACAACGTCCATCTTCTCAGAAGGTACTTATGAATCGCCTACTTCTCCTCAAAAATGTCGCCTTGTTTAAAAATCTCTCCCTTGAAGAGTTACTCTTAATTGATAAAGCCCTTTCCCAAGAACAAGTGTTAGCCGAGCAAACCATCTTTACTGAAGGCAGTTGGGGGACTCACCTTTATATTATTGCTGAAGGAAGTGTCCGCATTGTCAAAGAATTTGATGGCGAACCCCAAGACTTACGACACTTATCGGTGGGCGAGTATTTTGGCGAGGTGTCTCTCTTTGATGAAGCCCCCCATTGGGAAAGCGCGATCGCGCTCCAAGACTGTACTTTACTGAAACTAGAGAAAAGCCGTTTTATCAGTCTGATTAGCCAGCGACCCCATATTATCTTAGAAATTTGCCGTTTCCTCAGCCAACGCCTCCGAGAGACAGATAAATTCCGCCCTGCTTCTAAGCAGTTACTCCCGCCTCCTTCCGAAGCAGCCACCGTTGATAACTAATCCCCTTTTCAAAAAGTACCTCCCTAATAGAGAACAGGGGGGTTAGGGGGATCTAATCTGAAATCTCTAAATGTTGGCTACAAATGGTTCAGGGAGAGGGGAAGACCAAGTGACAAGGCGAAGGGATTTGTCATCTGTAGCCTGAATCAATCAATTTCATATCAATTTGAGTTCTCCATGTTTTGAAAAACATGGA
>JBKHER010000291.1:0-3555 GCA_046540715.1 Halothece sp. | reverse complement strand
TTGAGGAGTGCGAGCATCTTGCTCGCTATGCCAATTAATCAAACGGATTTGATATAATCGTTTGATCTTTTCTTCCACAAGAAGACTCTCATCATCATCTTTGATTTGATGAGTGACGGGGCTTATAAAGGTCGAATGCAATTCCGACCACAGCCGTTCATGAATTGTACTAAAAGGGCTTCGTAGAATTGAGGAATTTTCAGGGTTGACAAATAACTTAATACCTGTATTTTCTAGGAAAGTGGGCTAAGATGAAATCTCTAAATGTTGGCTTGGCTACAAATGGGTCAGGGAGAGGGGGTAACAAGGCGAAGGGATTTGTCATTTGTAGCATGAATTAATCCATTTCATATAACTTTTAAAAGCAAACCTGAACACTAAGCTCTAGGGATTGCTGGTTTTAAGATTAAGAAATGATTAATACTCAGAGGATAAAGTATCTTTTCCATCTTGAGAAGAAAAACTGGCTTCAGTGTCTCCTTCTTCCACGACAATGACCGTAATATTATCAGAACCGCCATTTGCTTTTGCGGTTTCGATCATTTTGGTAACGGCTTCCTCACAAGTTTCTGTAGAGTTGAGATAATGAGTAATCTCTTGTTCAGATACCTCCCCTGTTAAACCATCACTACATAATAACAAGCGATCGCCGGGCTGAATATTAAGAAAATCAATATCAATAGTATAAAGTTCTCTTCGTCCCAAACATTGGGATAAAACATGACGCCAAGGATGAACTTCGGCTTCTTCTGGAGAGATTGTTCCCGACTTCAAAGCCCAAGCGACCCAAGTATGATCTTCAGTCAAGGGAGTGAGCTCATTTTCTCGCCACAGATAAAGTCGTGAGTCTCCCACATGAACACACCAGGACTTATTATAGCGAAAAACCACCGCCACCACAGTTGTTCCCATTTCCGCCCGTTCTGGGTGCGTTTGCTGGTCTTCAATAATTTTTTCGTTGGCTTGTTCTACCGCCTTGTGTAGGAGTGTTTCTGAATCAATATCTGAATCCCAATATTGTTCTAAGTAATCGCTAATGGTTTCTGTAGCAATTTTACTGGCTTCCTGTCCCCCAGCGTGTCCCCCCATTCCATCAGCAACAATAAAGAAACGCCCTTGGGGGTCATAGTATAAGCAATCTTGATTGACTGCACGCATAATTCCGGTATCGGTTCGCCCATTAAAGCGACGTTTCATAGCTCTTTTCAGTAGTAATAGTTGACAAAAAATGAATTAGCTTAATTTTAACTTTTAAGCGGGGGAAAAGATATTACTTACTGCATTCGATCCCAACGATCTAAACGTTTTAATAACCGAATAAAGGCAAATCCACAAGCTCCAGCCGCGATTGCCATAATAATACCAAGAATTATCAATTCATTGACAATAAAGAGGGTTGCTGAAATGGTAAAAGCAGCCAGAAGCAGAGTATAGTTTGTACCTAATTGAACCCCACTCATCCGACGAAGAATGCGATCGCTTTCAAGGGAACGAACCCGCATCCGAATATCACCCTTTTCGAGTTTATCAATGGTTTCTTCTAAACGACGGGGTAATCCGAGTGCGGTAGAACTAACTTGCGCTGCTTGGCGACTAATTTCATCAAAGAAAGTTTTGCTATTGTCGTAACCATTATTATTCATAACATCTATTGCATAAGGTTGAGCTACTTCCATAAAGTTAAATTCCGGATCAAGGGTTTTACCAACCCCTTCTAGAGTAGAAAAGGCTCTCATCACAAAGGTAAAGGTTGCTGGGAAACGGAAAGGATTATTGTAAGCAATTTCATACAAATCATCACTGATCTCAGCGACCGATTGTTCTTCAAAGGGTTCATCCATGAAGTTATCGAGCATATATTGGATCGAGCGACGCACAGGAGTCATATCGCCAGTGGGGGCTAAGGCGCCTAACTCTACCAAAGAATTGAGAACGCGATCGCCGTTTTTTTCAGCAATTCCAAATAGCGTCTCCATTAACTGTTCCCGAACATTCCCCTGAATACGTCCCATCATGCCAAAATCATAGAAAATTAGCTGTCCTTGGGGACTCACCGCTAAATTCCCAGGGTGAGGATCAGCATGAAAGAAGCCATCATAGAGTAACTGTTGGAGATAAGTTTCCGCCCCTAAACGAGCAATGACACTGCGATCGACCCCAGCCGCATCTAGAGCTTCATGGTTACTCACCTTAATCCCAGGCACAAACTCTAAAGTTAAAACCCGCAGGGAGGTATAACGCCAATAAACTCTTGGAACACGCACCTCTTGATGATGTTGGAAATTACGGCGAAATGTATCCGCATTCCGTCCTTCATTGAGATAATCGGCTTCTTGCCAAAGAATGCGACAACATTCATCATAAATGCCTATCCAGTCTCGTCCTTTTCCCCAACGAGGATGATTTTGAAAATAACGAGCAATGCGTTTGAGAATTGCTAAATCAATGGTAAATAGCTTTTTCAAGCCCGGACGTTGGACTTTCACCACCACCGTTTCCCCGCTATGGAGTTGGGCTTTGTGAACTTGTCCTAAACTGGCTGCCGCTAAAGGCGTAGGGTCAAAACTCGCAAACAGTTGAGCGACCGTTTTCCCCAAATCTTCTTTAACAATAGCTTCTACCTGTTCAAAGTCAAAAGCGGGAACTTTATCTTGTAGTTTGGAGAGTTCCTCTACATATTCAGCCGGGAAAATGTCAGCACGGGTGGAAAATAGCTGACCGACTTTAATAAAGGTGGGGCCAAGTTCTAATAGACTTTCTCGAATCCAAACTGCTCTAGCTTGACGACGAGCGAGTTTTTTCTCTTCCGTATAACCGCCAAGATAGCTCCATTTTTTTCCTTCTAACCAGAGCTTAAAGATCAGGGTTAAAACAAATAGCCAAATATCGAATCGTCGGCGGTTACGAGAATAGTTTTCTCGATTCCAACGATAGACTTTCTTTCCCGCTTCTGGAGAAGAAGACGGGATCAATTTTTTAGGGTTTAGGGGAGTCCGATTTGATTTCTCAGAGAGCGCAGACACAGCAGGATTCCTTGATTGCGTTTTAGCGGTTAAATTAATGGAAAACTTGGAAGAAAAGAGATTTTATTTAATTATTTCTTTTGATTTTTATAAGCGTTCAGTTCGGTTCGTAAGCTCGCGATGGAAGCTCTTAATTCATCAATCATCGCTTGGACATCTTCAGGAGAACGCTGTGTTGCCTGAGAGGTGCTTGTTGAGGAACTGCTACTTTCCGTTGAGGCGGGGGTTTGACCCTCCTGATTTTCAGCACGAGCCATGACCTCTTCTACAAATTCTCGCATAGCTTCTTGCTGTTTAGCTTCGAGTTGTCCGAGTTCGCTTAGGGTATTAGTGACAGTATCTTCTAGGCGTTCGCCAAGCACTTCCGCAAAAGCGCGACCAACATAAAAGGCGTGTAGAGCAGGGTTACTCATAAAATCAAGTTTGCTACAAAATATAGGTTTCGTAACAAATTATAACGTGCAGATTAGAACTCGCTTCATCTGTCTTGCTGTGGAGGGAAGGAAAAAAAGGGGATTTAGTTATTGGTTAT
>JBKHER010000290.1:0-3575 GCA_046540715.1 Halothece sp. | reverse complement strand
AATAACAAATAACGAATAACAAATAACGAATAACAAATAACAAATAACAAATAACGAATAACAAATAACTAATTGCCATTTTTAGAACTGTTATGGTCTAGCCATTGGGAAAAATGAGAGGAAAGTTGGGCTAAAGACTCTGTTAATTCTGGGGTTAATTCCACAGGTAATTTCCCACTGCGAACGTGCATATCGCGTTGCGGAAACGGAATTTCCACCCCTCGCTCTTGGAATAGCTGATAAATTAAAAAATAGAGATCACTTTTGATTTGATATTGTTGTCGAGGCTCAGAAATCCAGACTAATAAATCAAAGTTGAGGGCGTTATCTCCAAATCCTAAAAAGAAGACATTGGGAGGGGGGATAGATAAAACATTGGAATGTTGTTTGGCAGCCTCTAAAAGTGCTTGACGGACAACTTCCACATTTGAACCATAAGCAACTCCTGCAGGAATATGGAGACGAGAAATAGCACTGCGATGACTCCAGTTAACTACTTCTTGTTCTAAGAAACGGGAGTTGGGTAAAATAACCGAAACGCGATCGAGCGTAGTTAATTCGGTACTGCGAACACTAATATTTTCAATCGTTCCTACTAACCCTCCTACATCCACAAAATCCCCCACTTGAATCGGACGCTCAAAAATTAGCACTAAACCGCTAACAAACTCCTTAGCAATCCCTTGAATCCCTAAACCAACACCTACCCCCAAAACCCCTGCAAAAACGGTTAAAGAGGTAATATCTAAGCCCCAAATTTGTAGCAATACTAAAGTTCCAATGAGAACAAAGCCATAGTTAGCAACAATTGCAATCGTTTCTTGCGCCGCCCGACTCAGCCCTGTTAAACTTAGCACTCGTAGTCGCAACACTTGTTTAATACTACGAGCCAAGATAAACAACGCAACTAATAGGGCGATGAGGATCATTAAGTCTAAAATCGAATAAGCATTGTTGCCTAAAGGAAATAAATCAGAGGTGAGACTATAAATGACCGTATCCCGAAATTGTCGGCTTAAGTGACGGGTTTGAGGAAAGCGAGTGCTGATATAAATCAGTGTGACTAGGATAATTAAGCTACGAAGAAGGTTGAGAAAAACCTGAAAAGCAATAAAACTAGGATTCGCCCCCTGTAGGGAATTAGTGTGGGGATACGTACTCGCCGGCGGATGGGATTCTTTCAGATCAGGATTAATCCACTGTTGACATATAAAGTTAATTCCTCGAATCAGTAAGGTTGCGATGGCAATGGCTAGTAAAGAAAGAATAATCGCCTGGGTAAGAAAGGCTTGAGTGCGTTCAGATTTGGCTTGCGCGATCGCGCTTTCCAATTCTCTTTCCCAGAGTTTTGCCTGTTCAGTTAAACTCCGTCCTTGCGGGGTATCTTCGGGGGTAACCGAAAGCCAATGACTACCATTAAGCTTAATTGTAGGAATCCTCTGACTGCTATCAATTTCGATATTAATGGATTCTTCTTGCTCTTCCTGTAGCGGTTGAAAGGTTGCTCTGACCAGACTGTTGAGACTTCTACTAGCCTCCTCAGCGCGATCTTTAGCATTAAATTGGCCCGATCGCGCCACCTCAAACACCACTCTCCCATCCAGTACCACTGGGGCGGTTTCATTTATTTGCCCCCAAGCCGGTAAAGCAAAAATAAACCAGCTACAAGTAAGCGTACAAATCCCGATAATCAAAGCGCTTAAACCACGAATATTCATAATAAACACTTCATTGACCAGATTTAACCGGTAAAGGGCTAGAAGGAGAAGGCTGATTATTTTCCGCTAGTAACTTAGGCTTTAGATATAAATTTTCAACTAAGGTAGCCGAGCCTGCGACCCAAGGGGGAACAATTAACGCCCCTAAAATGCCTAACACCTGTGCGCCACCAATGACAGCCAAGAGTTGATACAGGGGATGTAAGCGAACGGTATTTCCTACCAGTAACGGATCAAGAACATAGGTTTCCACATTTTGAATGACCACAAATAAGACTAATACCCATAACACTGTCCAACCACCGTTAGCTGTCGCTACAATCAACGCTGGAACTGAACCAATCACCGGCCCAAAAAAGGGAATTAAATTGGTTATCCCAGCGATCGCGCCTAAGCCCAAAGCAAACTCAGAAATGCCTAACGCCCTTAAACTAATCGTAATAACAACGCCCAAAATTCCCGAAACTAAAACTCGTCCTTGAATATAACCTCCCATGCGTAACGCCACAGGATGAATTTGGTCTTCTAAGCGGGCATCCCAAGGGCTAGGAAATAAACTAATAATCCCTCGCAATAACCGTCGCGAACCAGAAAGCATATAACCTGATAGCACAATGGATAAAATCACGCTGACAAAACCACCAATAATCCCTCGGGTTACTCCATAAGAACGCACTAATAACTGTTGACTGGAACGAATGAGCCACCCCGTAAGCGCTTTCGTATCAAAGAGACGATTAATGGGATCTAAATCTTCAGGATCAGTCATCCCAAAGCGCAGCGCAATATCTTGAGCCAGTAACCGTAAGGTTTCTAAATAGTTGGGGAGTTTCCGAATTAAGCGTTGAATCTGCTCAACCACGGTGGGACCAATGAGAACCCCTGCTCCTGTTAAGCCACCAATTAACAGTAAATAAACCAGAATAACCGCTAGAAACCGAGGTAATCCCAATTTTTCAGCAGCATTGACTGTGGGTGCTAAAGCTGAAGCTAACACCACCGAAATCATTAACACAATAATGAGGCTTTGTAGTTGCCATAATAAAACTCCCAGAAAGAAAAGAGTTGCAGCCACAATTAAAGTAGAATTTGAAATAATAACACGCTGCTGAGACATTACACCAGTTTTAAAACGACTTTGGATTATAGTTTATCGTGTTGTTTGATTTCTCATCTCAAATTCCATGACCTCAGATCAGGTAAAATTACCAAAATTTAATGACCCTTCCCTCTGGGAAAAAGCCCTCACTCACCGTTCTTATTTTAATGAACACTCCGAGGTAGAAGAAGACAATGAACGCTTGGAATTTCTCGGGGATGCTGTTTTAGGCTTTCTAGTAGGGAAAATGTTGTATCAAATTTATCCTCAAATGCGAGAGGGGGAACTTACGAAACTGCGATCGCGCCTTGTGAACAATGAACATCAATTAGCCGAATTAGCCCTCACCCTCAACTTAAACCAATATCTCCACCTCGGAAAAGGCGCAGAAAAAGATGGAACGCGCAATAACCCCGAAGTTCTCAGCGATACCCTAGAAGCAGTCATTGGGGCTTATTTCCTTGATTCAGGCTTAGAAGCCGTCGAAGCCTTAATTATCCCTTTTTTCCGTTCTATTGCTGAGACGGTTACCAGCAACGCTGAACTCGATACTAATTATAAAGGGCGACTCCAAGAGTGGGCGCTAGCCAATTGGGGAGAAATTCCTCGCTATTACATCGTCAAAGAAACAGGAGAAGATCACGCTAAAGAATTTACCGCCGAAGTTTACATTGCTAATCAACTCTATGGGGTTGGCGTTGGGGAAACGAAAAAAGCTGCCGCCAAAAGAGCCGCTAAAGCAGCACTAGAAAATCATA
>JBKHER010000289.1:0-3598 GCA_046540715.1 Halothece sp. | reverse complement strand
TTAGAAAAGAATGATCATTCCTAAAAAGAAAAGGTAAGGTAAGTTAAACAAAGCGCAACCCAGCAGAAGAAATGAAACAGCCCTCCCTGCCTTGGAAAGGGGGGACAATGGGCTAATAAGAATTCCTGATTAGATCGCGATTAAACCACCTGATAAACAAAGCTCAGAGTTGCCCAACAATTAACATCTAAAGCATAAGAGCTACTATCAAAATTAGTAACTTCACTGTTAACATGACTAGCAGCTGCCAAGTCTTCTTGTAGGGCTTGTACTACTTTTAGCGGTTCGGGAAGGTCGATAATGCGTTCCCCTTCTCCTTTAGATTGCGGAATTTTAGAGAGAACATCGAGGGTTTTGGTAAAAGGCTGACTACTGCCAATGACATAGATTTCTGATAAGCCTACCGGTCCGGGGACTGTCCAATTAGAAGAGGCTTTATTTTTAGGAATGACACGCTCTTGGCTTGGGGAAAGTTTTAAATCTTGTAACGGTTGCGTACTTTGCGAGGGATCGGAAACTGCCGAGGAATCAGGAGAATAGAAGGCAATGGGGTTTGCCCCTGAATCTACCCCTAATAATAAAGCATAAATGGCGCGATCGCTGATATTTTTTAAGCGATATTGAATCTGCGTTCCTGTAGCAACTTGTGGAAAGGCCCCAGCTAAGGCATAGGGTAAAAATTGAGTATTAAAGAAAAATTCTTTTCCCTGTCGGTAACGGAAAGTTTCTTGGCTAATAACAGGAGTAATTTCTCCTCCTCGCGAAACTGTTTCTAAACTCGCCCGTAATCCTAACCGTGAAGAACCTTCATTAACGGTTAAACGACATAACTTCGCCGCTAAAAGGGTTTTTAATTTGGGCAGCACTCGCATCACAGCCGATTTAACCGCTTCAGTTTGCGTTCCCACGGTACTAGGAATGGGAATCCCCCCGACAGAAAATAACCCATAACCTTTTTCTGTAGTGGCTTTCATGGGAGGATTTCCTTGCAAGGATTGTCCTTTACTAAATAAACAGTCTGCTGTTCCCTCGCCCGCAACAATGACAGAAGACACTTCTCCGACACTGGAAAAGGCACTGGTGGCATCAACTCGTTCAATACGCCCTAAATTTGCCTCTAGGGCAACGATTAACCCGGGTTTACGGGGAATGACTCGGATTTGTTCTTGTAAGCCCTGTCCCACTTCTAATTTTGCGGTTTCACGCTGCGATCGCGCTTTTGCCACTAACCCTTCCCGACTGGTGAGTTTCACTAAAGGCAAGTCCTCCTCATTTTGATTAGAGGGGATAGAGAAGAGGGAATTTATGCCAAAGTCTTTAAGAAGCGTGGGAGGAATCCCCGATAAGCGTAGTTGGAGAGTTCCATCTGGTTCGACTTGGGTAACTACGGCTTCTGCACCGAATAAGTCAGAGAAAGCATAGTAGGGAACAATGGTTTTCCCTTGATCTTCTCCAAATAAACGAGGTTGCTGTTGCGGCCCCAATAATCGTTCGATGGTTTGGGTGCTACGAGTGAGAGAAATTTGGATATTACTCGCCGAAATGGCTTCCCACAGAGAATGGGTGAGGGTGTGGGTAAAGACTCCTGCATTAAACCCTCCCCAGTCAGCTTCTGTAGCAATTTGTTGGGGGCCAGTAGCGGTGATAACAATGCCTGGTAAATTTTGACCTTGATCGATCAGGTTTTTTAAGGAAGAGGAGGGAGTTTGTAATCTTGCTTCCACACTTTGAGCAAATTCTAAATCATTGTCACTGAGGGGAGAGGTGCGAGAATTATTAATGGAACGAACTTTTAAATTGCCTTGTAGAATTTGACCAGTTCCCAGATAGCAGGTGTCGAGAACCAAGGTGACTTTATTTGTTGGCAGCGATCGCGCTAACGTGGCTAAGGTACTTTCTAGAAGGAGGTTCTGATCGGTGAACCATCTTCCTGAAGCGGAACCATCACTGGGAAGCAAACAATTAATTGCCAAAGGGGTATTTTCCTGTTGCAGGGAGAAGGGAAGTTGTGCTTTTGTCCCATAGCCACTAAAGTGAAAGACAACGAGATCATTAGGTTGGGCTTGGTTGATTAAATGATCAATAAAAGCATTAACAATTTGATCACGCCTTGCTTCCCCGTCAGTGAGAGTGAGAATATCTGAACCTTGAAACCCAAACCGATAGCGTAACAGTTCGGCTTGTTGTTCCACATCGGTGAGACATCCTTTGAGGTGATTTTCCTGTTGATATTGATTAATTCCCACTAATAAGGCGAGTTTTCTTCCTTTAGCATTGGCTAAAGCCTGACCATACTGATAGGTTTCATTGGTTAGAGAAAATGGTAATTGTCTGGATACATTCCATGCTAGTACGGTAAGCCAGGCTTGCTTTAAAAATTGTCGCCGATCAATACCCATATGATTTTGAGTAAACTTTAATCTGCTATTACTGTAAAGGGTTTTGCGCTGAAATCAAACTTTTTTTTAATTTGGGGAAGACTGGATCACATAGTCTTTTAAGTCTTGGGGTAACCCTTGTTTGGTAATTTTGCCGTTTTCTAAGATCAAAGCGCGATCGCAGTAATCTAACTCCTCCAAGCGATGCGTTATCCACAGAGCGGTTATTCCTCGACTTTTGACCAAAGAGCGTACTTGCTCTACTAATTCTCCTTGCGTCTCTGGATCTAGGAGAGCCGTTGGTTCATCTAATAATAATACAGGACAATGACGCGCGATCGCGCCTGCAATGGCAATCCGTTGTTTTTGCCCCCCACTGAGAGCATAAATCGGTCGTCTTTCCCAACCATCAAGATTAACCGCACTAAGGGCTTCCTGAACGCGATCGCGCACTTGGGGCCAACTTAACCCTTCCGACACTAACCCAAACGCCACATCCGCCCCCACTGTCGGCATCACCAACTGATGATCGGGATTTTGGAACACAAAGCCCAATGGCTGCTGCACATAGCATTCCCCACTTTGAGGACTTAACAAGCCACTTAAAATTTTTAATAACGTTGATTTGCCACTGCCATTATTCCCCAACAGCATCCAAAACTCACCTTTGGGAATTTCCAGAGAACAATCCTTTAAAATCAGCTCTTGCGCCGACCAACCAAACGTCACATTTTTGACAGAAATCGCCACGTCTTTCACTAATCAACCTTTACCCCCAAAATAGGGGGATAATAATCTTCTAATACCATTTCTAAGAATTGGCGCTGCACACCAATCGATCATTCCCCCCTTTCCAAGGGGGGTTAGGGGGGATTATAGGGGAGTTCACGCCTTCGGTATAATCTAGGATTGCATGAAAAATCCAGGAGCGCGACCAGTTGATGTGCCATCTTTTTGCGAGACAATCACAGCAACAATTTGGTCACTCATCACAGCAATTTTCTTTTCTGGGTCTTTGTCACAGGTTAACTCGATAAGTTGTGGAGAATCAGCCTTCAAAGCCGTCAATATCTCTTGATACAAGGTTTGGGCTTCCTCAGACTCCTTACGTTGGACACTCAGAGGAATAGGGCTATATTTTAATGTCAGATCGATTGAGAACATAAATTAAAGCATAAGTTTCCTTCCTAATGTATCTTAGTTTGCTGTCTGTTGCGTTA
>JBKHER010000288.1:0-3605 GCA_046540715.1 Halothece sp. | reverse complement strand
TTACTTTTCAGTAGCGGGATTACGAGCTTTTTTGAGATAATCAAAGACTGACTTATCGCCAATATCAGACGGAATATCTTGGGGAAACTTTCTTAAGGAAAAAACAATAAAGCAAACTGTCCAAACTGCTAATAATACTTGTTCAACTTGTGGTGGCATTACGCCTGTTAAATGTCCTAATAATAAAATAGGAACAATCGGCGTTAAAATTTGCGTTTCTAAACGATGAAAACAGAAGCCTTCCTTAAAATAAATTCCTGTTAAAGCAGCAAAAGTAAACCCAATGCCAAATATGGTTAACGGATTATTATAAATATAGAGGGCTAAAGGAATATCTGCTTGAATCCCCAAAATAATTGCTGACATTGTTCCAATAAACCAGAAGATTTGTAAGAGACGATGTAAAGGAATTAAATAAATATGAATCGTCCATAAACTAATCCCTAATCCTAGAGAAAATAACCCATATAAAACCGTTAGGCTATTTAAAACTAATGGAGTTGCCCCTTGCCAAAAGAATAGGAGTGTGCCTACGGTAAAACTTAAGGCTGCCACTAATAAACCACTGCGATAAGTAATCACCTCAGCGCGATCGCGCTCCGTAATTTCATACGTTCCAAACTGTCCTTGATAGACCATAATTTTCTCCAAAATATAACCCTAAAAGGTGGGAAAATCCCACCCAAATTTATCTAAATTAAGCTAAACAATCCTGTACTTGTTGACGCAATCCCTCAATATCTAAATTTTGACCGATTAACACCAATTGATTTTTAGGTTGCCCTTTCCACTCATCATCTTCAATGGAAAACCGCTTACCACTTAAGTGGAAAATGTGACGGTTAGGACTTTCATCAAACCAAAGAATCCCTTTCGCACGAAAGACATTTTCAGGTAAATCATTATCCAAAAAAGACTGAAACTTCCGAATCGAAAACGGGCGATCACTTTGAAAAGATAAAGAAACAAAGCCATCATTATCTAAATGGTGAGAGTGATGATGGGGGTCATGATTATGATCGTGATCGTGGTGATGATGGTCATGATCATGATGTTCTTCCTCGGGGGAAAAATATTTATCCGACTCAAATAACCCCACACTTAAAATCAACGGGAGTGGTACATTAGCATTTTTAGTACGCATTAACCTTGCCCCTTCTTTCATTTCACGGATGCGATTTTCCAACGCCTCCACCTGTGATTCTTCCACCAAGTCCGTCTTATTCATGAGAATAATATCTCCATAAGAAATCTGACTATAGGCAGCCTCACTATTAAACAAATCAAGGCTAAAATTCGCACAATCCACCACTGTCACGATCGAGTCAAGGCGTGTCATATCCCGTAACTCCGTTCCCAGAAAAGTTAAAGCCACAGGTAACGGATCAGCCAACCCCGTTGTTTCCACCACTAAATAATCAATTTTCTCCTCTCGTTCTAAAACCTTATAAACCGCCTCCACTAAATCATTGTTAATGGTGCAGCAAATGCAACCATTATTCAACTCCACCATCGTGTCATCCGATTGGATGATTAAATCATTATCAATGCCAATCTCCCCAAACTCATTAACTAAAACTGCAGTTTTCAGCCCCTCATTGTTACTTAAAATATGATTGAGAAGTGTAGTTTTGCCACTGCCCAAAAACCCTGTAATGATAGTAACAGGTAGTCCCATCTTCGGGGTGTTCATTGCTTCGTGTTCGTTGCCTTTGACCTGTGTGTTCACTGTTTCCATAATAGACTGGCTATAAGCTAACGTTTAACAACATCTTATCTATTATTACTTACTACAACCCATCGTCAGGGAAAAACCACCGACAGTGATTGGTTCTCTACTTTACTCCCTCTCCCTTTAAAAAATAAAGATTTCCTACTTTTTACCTTGATCGATAGATGATTTAAGGAGGCACAAGGGTGTATAACTGGTAATGATCTGAAATCCCTAATCTGAAATTACAGTAAAATCTATTAAACCAAGCCTGACAAGATTTGAAACAGAGGTACTGCCTAGAGAAAACCATCCTTACTGAATAGTTGACGAGTTGCTACTCTAATGTAAACACTATTATGAGACAAAACGTCCAAAAATTTAAGAACTTGCAAAAAAGAGTAAAAAAAGTTCCCCTCGGATTTTTCCAACTGTGGAATATGAGTTTCGGCTTCTTCGGAATTCAATTCGGTTGGACCTTACAAATGGCAAATACCAGCGCCATCTATGAGTATTTAGGGGCTAATCCTGAACAAATCCCCATTTTATGGTTAGCAGCCCCTGTTAGTGGGTTAATCGCCCAGCCAATTATTGGGTACATGAGTGATCGCACTTGGACAAGATTAGGGCGCAGACGACCCTATTTTCTTTCTGGCGCGATTCTCAGTTCCCTTGCCCTAATTTTAATGCCCAATTCTTCTAGTTTATGGATGGCAGCAGGGGCGTTATGGATTCTCGATACCTCAGTCAACATTAGTATGGAACCATTTCGCGCCTTTGTATCGGACTTAGTTCCAGAAAATCAACGCACCCTTGGCTTTGGAATGCAAGCCTTTTTCATTGGCTTAGGCGCGGTGATGGCTTCCATTTGCCCTTGGATTCTCAATCATTGGTTTGGCTTTAATCAAGTCGTTACCCCAGAAGGGGAAATTCCCAATACAGTCAAAATCTCCTACTATGTTGGGGCAGCTGTCTTTTTAGGAACAGTTTTATGGACGGTTTTAACCACGAAAGAGTATCCACCACAAGATTTAGAGGCTCTGAAAAATCGCCAAGAAAATACAGGTGGTGTCTTAGGGGTAATTAAAGGCATCTTTCAGAAAGTTCGCAATATGCCTGAGTTGATGAAACAATTGGCTTGGGTGCAGTTTTTTACATGGTTAGGAATTTTCTGTGTCTTTCTCTATTTCCCCCCAGCAGTGGGACACGAAATTTTTGGCGCAACCCAAGAAAGCTCCCCTCGCTACCAACAAGGAATTGAATGGGCTGGAATTTGTATTGCCTTATACAACGTAGTTTGCTTTATTTATTCCCTGTTTTTGTCTCGCATTGCCGCAGCCACCAGTCGTAAAACAACTCATGCCTTTAGTTTATTCTGTGGCGGCGCAGGGCTAATTTCCCTGCTATTTGTAGAGAATCACTACTTACTGTTAATCCCCATGGCTTGCTTTGGATTAGCTTGGGCAAGTGCTTTAACCATGCCCTATTCTATGTTGGCGGATGTTTTACCGATGAAAGATACAGGCATTTACATGGGAATTTTCAATGCCTTTATTGTGATTCCGCAAATTATTGCCGCTTTAGGTTTAGGTTGGGTAATGGAAAACCTCTTAAGTAATAATCGCATCTTTGCCCTTGCCGTTGGTGGCGTGTCTATGGTGTTAGCAGCTGTCTTGGTGCAGTGGGTTAAGGATGTAGAAAAACAGACCCAAACCGTTGGGAAAACGCCAAAATACTTGGCGACAGAAGCTCCAGAAAAATCATAATTCCATGAATGAACAATGATGCAACTTATCCTAGAATAGACATATAGCAATATGATCTCATTTGTAAAAAGTATTTATCGGTTTCGATCCCCCCTACCCCCCTTAATAAGGGGGGAATTAAAGGGGGG
>JBKHER010000287.1:0-3608 GCA_046540715.1 Halothece sp. | reverse complement strand
ATAACATTAATTCATTGTTTTGAGAGGATTATGACCAACTCAGAAACTCAACTATCTTCCGAAGCCTATAAAAAGAAAATGCAACGGCGGAAGGAAGTACAAGAAGAACGATTAAAAGCGCGATCGAAAGAAAAGGGCTTAATTATTATTAATACAGGGCCCGGAAAAGGCAAAACCAGTGCTGCCTTAGGAATGGTGGTGCGTTCCCTAGGGCATGGCTTTAACGTTGCCATCATTCAGTTTATCAAAGGCGGTTGGGAACCGGCAGAAAAAAGAGTATTTGAACAATGGCAAGATCAACTCGTCTTTCACGCCATGGGAGAAGGCTTTACTTGGGAAACCCAAGATCGAGAACGAGATACCGAAAAAGCCCAAGAAGCCTGGAATAAAAGTTTAACCTATATCCATGATCCTAACTATCGTCTTGTCTTATTAGATGAAATTAATGTGGCACTGAAATTAGGCTATCTCGATGTGCAAGATGTCATTGAGGGATTAGAAGGAAAACCCGACGACTCTCACGTTATTTTAACGGGTCGCGGGGTGAAGGATGAGTTAATTGAAATTGCTGATCTAGTAACAGAAATGAATTTAATTAAACATCCCTTTCGCGAACAAGGAATTAAAGCACAACCTGGCATTGAGTTTTAAACTGATCTCATTGCGATCAATTAGCGCTAAACCCCCCTTTCCAAGGGCTAGGGGGGATTCAGAAGAGATTTTTTGAAAATAGGATGAGGAAATAGTATGATTAAATTATATGGTGGCAAAAAAAGTCGAGCCGCGATCGCGCAATGGTATTTAGAAGAACTAAATCTTCCCTACGAATTTATCACCCTTGATATGGAAAACGGGGAACATCGCAAACCCGAATTTCTTGCGATTAATCCCATGGGAAAAGTCCCTGCTATTGACGATAATGGCTTTTATTTATGGGAATCAGGAGCCATTTTATCCTACCTTGAAGATCAATATGGATCTCAAAACTTAACGCCACAAAAACGTGCTGAAATTAACCAATGGATTGTGTTTGCTAATGCCACCCTTGCCCCAGGGATTTTCATGGAAAGTAGTCGCGAAACCGAGAAATCGAAACTATTTCCTCCCTTAAATGAGCATTTAAGCAAGCATGAGTATTTAGTGGATAACAACTTTACTGCTGCTGATGTAGCCGTTGGGGCGTATTTAGTCTATATGCCAATGATGTTACAGTTAGACTTTTCTGATTATTCTGGTATTACAAATTATGTTAAGAAGCTATCAGAAAGAGACGGATTTAAAGCCAGTTTAGGTAGTCGGTAATCGTTAACCTGAGGATGGGAGAGACTGATGAACTACTCCTTAAGAATTGCTGATTTACCCACCACCGAAAGACCCCGAGAACGGCTTTTACAAATGGGGGCAAAGCATTTAAGTGCGGCTGAACTCATCGCCATTTTATTGGGAACAGGACAGGGGGCGGGGAAACTTTCTGCCGTCGGCTTAGGTCAATATATTTTACAACAATTAGGGGAAGATCAACGGGAACCCTTAGAAGTTTTAAGAGAAATCACTCCCCAAGAATTAATGAATATTCCAGGAGTGGGACCGGCTAAAGCTACCACAATTTCTGCTGCCGTTGAATTAGGAAAACGCGCCTTTCAAGTACGCCCCAATGAGCGAACAATTATTGATAGCCCTGATGCAGCCGCTGCTGCCCTCAGTCAAGATTTAATGTGGCAAAGTGCCGAACGATTTGCCGTTTTATTATTAGATGTGAAAAATCAATTATTAGGCTTAAAAGTCATTACCATTGGTACCGCCACTGAAACCATTGCCCATCCCCGAGATATTTTTCGGGAGATCATTCGCCATGGGGCAACTCGCGCCATTATTGCCCATAATCATCCCACCGGTAACGTCGAGCCAAGTAAAGAAGATATTAACTTAACTGAAAAAATATTACAAGGTGGGCAAATGTTGAGCTTACCAATTGTTGATCATTTAATTTTAGGGAATGGCAAATACCAAAGTTTAAGAAAAATTACTAAAATTTGGGAGGAGTTTCCTCAAGGAGATTAAATCAATGAGTGTGGCAAACATTGCTGTGATTGTCTATGGAGTGCTTGCAATTGTTGGCGGTGTAATGGGTTATAAAACTGCAGGCAGTAAAGTTTCTTTAATTTCTGGTAGCCTTAGTGGCGTTATTCTGCTAGTAGCAGGAATCGCCAGTTTACTCGGACAAGGTTGGGGGCTAATCCTTGGCAGTATTGTCAGTGCTGTTTTAATTATTGTCTTTCTTTCCCGCCTCTGGAAAACGCGAAAATTCATGCCTGCAGGATTAATGATTATCGCTGGGGCGGTGGTTTTAGTGGTAACTGTACCAGAGGTGATTTAATTCAGGGGGGATCTAGGGGAAAAATTTACAACTGATGTACGCTTGCTATACCCTTCTTGATCCTTAAACATTCTTAATGAAAATTATCCTCAATTTCGTTTAAGGTATTGTAATTAAGACCTTTTTTAATACTTTTAGAAACTTTAAAAGTAGTCCTGTCGTTTAGAAAATCCAAACATCTTTAATATGAGCGTAGAACTAGCCACAAGGTTAAAAGAGGGGACGAAGAAGTCTCACACGATGGCAGAAAATGTTGGGTTTGTCAAGTGTTTTTTGAAAGGAGTCGTCGAAAAAAACTCCTATCGCAATCTAGTTGCTAACCTCTACTTTGTCTATTCGGCAATGGAAGAGGAAATGGCAAAACACACCAACCATCCCATTGTCTCTCAAATTTACTTCCCGGAGTTAAATCGTAAAGAAAGCCTGGAAGAAGATTTAAAATACTACTTTGGCAACAACTGGCAAGAAACCGTTGCCCCTTCTCCTGCCGGGGAAAAATATATTCAGCGCATTCGGGAAGTTTCTGAACAATCCCCAGAATTATTAGTAGCACATTCCTATACTCGTTATTTAGGGGACTTGTCTGGTGGGCAAATTCTGAAAGGAATTGCACAACGGGCGATGAATTTACAAGAGGGAGAAGGAACGTCCTTCTATGAGTTTGATGCGATTTCCGATGAGAAAGCATTTAAGAATAAATATCGGGCAGCGTTAAATAATTTACCCATCGAACAAGAAACGGCAGATCGTATTGTTGATGAAGCTAATGATGCCTTTGGCTTAAATATGAAACTGTTTAAGGAACTTGAAGGAAACTTAATCAAAGGCATTGGCGTTATGCTATTTAATAGCCTCACTCGTCGCAATCGTTCCCGTAAAAATAAAAATAATGAAGGATTTGCTACCGCCGAATCAACTAATTAAAATTTGATTCTGGTTTAGTAAATTCTAATTCAAACAACCCAGTTGGTAGGGTGACAGGCGTTATCTTACGGACTGGGTTGTTGTCATTTGAACTCACCCACGACTGTCGGGTAAGGTTCAGGAGTCACCCCCTTCCCCTCTAAATGCGTGACAGCTTAGCAGTTAATAATCTCTGGGTTTGTACTTGCGCTTATTTCTCTTTTAACAGCGTCGGAATTGGTACAACTTGATCTAGCAATCTGATCTCATTTGTAAAAAGTAACTTCATTTTAGATCCCCCCTCGCCTGATTAAGGGGGGATCAAATG
>JBKHER010000286.1:0-3647 GCA_046540715.1 Halothece sp. | reverse complement strand
GGGGTTAGGGGGGATTTAGGGGGGACTTTTTACAAATGAGATAATATTGCTATAGTAGCGACCGAGACGGTCGCACTACGGAAAATAATTGGAATAACTATATAGAACAATGGGTTGGTGTGTAGCACTAATTCTTAAAAATGGTATAATAACTCAGCAAGCCCTGATTAATTTTCTGTTGTTGCAACTTCTTGAGGCTTTCCCCAAATTACCGTTTCGTGATCATAGAGGGCCATTCCGGGTTTAGCACCTTTCGGTTTATAAACATATTTCGGTTTCGTATAAACCACGGGAACTTGTTGGCTTTCTCGGGCGCGACTATAATAAGCCGCAATATTAGCAACCCATTGTAAATCTTTCTCCTCGGGAGATGCCCCGGCTGCTAGTCTTAATAAGACATGGCTTCCCGGAATTTCTTGAGAGTGAAACCAAAGATCATAATCTGTGGCAACTCGAAACGTTAACTGATCATTTTGGCGGTTATTGCGTCCCACTAACACCTCATAACCACTGGGCGTATAGTAAGTAATCGGTTTTGCCTCCTCAGTGGGAGTTCGTTCCCGTTGGGGGAGAATATAACCCTGTTCAATAAGTTCTTCTTGGATTTCTTTTAAGGTTTGTAAGTCTCCCCAATGTTGATAACCTTCTAACTGTTTCAGACTAGCTTCCACCTGTTGCAGATAATTAATTTCTCTATCAGTTGCGGTTAATAAGGGTTCAACCGCTTTGCGAGCGCGTTTCAGTTTTTGATGCTGTTTATAGTAACCTTGAGCGTTTTGAATGGCATTTTTTTCAGGGTTGAGGGGAATCGTAATTAATTCTCCCGTTTCAAAATCAGGTAACTGCATCGAAGACAGTCCGGGTTGCCATTGGTAGGAGTAAGCCATTAATAAGTCTCCTTGCTGACGATAGATTTCTGCATTATCAGACTGTTGGAGACGGTTTTGGAAGGTTTCTTTTTTTTGCTGTTGTTTTTTGATTAAATTAGTAACTTTCTGTAATAGCTGGTGATGGAGTTGCTTAAAGGCTTGTTGATTCAGTTCCTCTTGATAATATTCCTTGAGGAGAGTTTGCGCGGACTCGACGGGTTTAATGACTCCCCAACCCAGAACTGTAAAACCAGTTTCTGTCCAACCGGGTTGGAATTGTTCCGTTTCGAGGATTTCTAGCCATTCTTGCCACACCTGAAATAGGGCTGTCCAATTTTCAGAGGTGAGAGAATCAGTGGTTTGTTGCGGATTTAAACCCGCGCGTTCAATCATGGCTTTGACTAAATTCGGCCCCAAACCGCGATAGGTTTTTAGCAGTTGTCGTTTCAGTTGGTCGGGAATTAAGCCCACTTGTTCTTGCCAACTGGCTTGGGATTCCTCGCGACTGGGTATATTTCCAGTGAGGGGTGGGGGTGGTTCATAAAGTTGTCCCGTTTGAACAGGGCGCAAACTGGATTTTTCGGGGCTAACTTGGTGGGCGGCGGTAATGATTTCTTGGTGGGCGTTGGTGAGGATAACGTTGCTGTATTTCCCCATAATTTCGCCATAGAGATGCCATAAGGGGGGGTCATCGGGTCGGGGGGAAAATTGGAAGTCAATCACCCGTTCCCAAGGAGAAATTAGGGGCATAGCTATAAGGGCTAATCCTTGCAGTTGGTGACGGAGTTGATCGCTAAAGGTAAAGGTGTCAGGGATTCGGGGGGGTGGATCTTCAATGCAAAGACGAGCGGCTTGCGGATGCCAAGAGAGGGTTAACCAGTCTCGTCCTTTTAGGGTGCGGAGGGCTAAGGCAATGGTAGCGCGATCGCGCTGATAAACTTGTTCTAAACGGGCGGGAAGCCAACCGGCTCGTAATTCGGCGTAAACGGCTCTAAGCGTGGTTAAATCAACAGGCTGCATAAGTCTCTTGGCAATTCCAACAATGCTTTTCTAGTTTAATCCAGACCCTCGGCTCCTATCCCCAAAATTGCTAAAATTAAAAAGCCAGCCCTTTCCGTTTAATATTTATGCTGATTCCAATTACACGGGAGAAATTTGAGCAACTGATTCCCTTGACGGCGACTGCTGAACAATATCGCTATTATGCTGGCAGTTGGCCCGATTTTCTTCGTAAACTGCTCATTTCCTTTTTAGGGGTGGTCGTCATTTGGCTACTCGGGGCGATTACCAATAGTGGGGGAGCAACGATTTCCTTGTTTTGCGCGATCGCGGGATTATACTGGTTATGGTCGCCAGTCTATTGGGCAACCCGACGCAATGCCACTTATCGTCGTTTTCCCTATGCGGGGTTTTGGCGCGGACAGGTTTTAGAGGTATTCGTCAGTGAGGAATTAGTTGGCACCGAAGAAACCGTCAATGAATATGGAGAATTAGTCATTGTCGAAAATCGGGAACGACGAATTAATCTGCAAGTAGGGGATCAAAATGGCTTTGAAATCCAAATCCAAGCGCCACTGCTTCGTCTCCACCGCAATATTAAGCCGGGTCAAGTGGTCGAATTATTAGTGTTATCAAAAGATTCTGATTTAGAACGCATTAGCAAGGTAACGGATGCTTATATTCCGCAATTAGATATTTGGGTAAGTAATTATCCAGTTTTGAGACGGGATATTTTTGTGGAAGTGAGTGAAGAGTTAAGTGGTAGGCGCAGAAAACGACCAAAGGCGACTTCTTCCCGTCGCTATTCTCCTCGTTATCGTTAATTTAGAATTGGCGACGGGAAAAAATTAAAGTGGCAATAGCTAACAATAAAATCGTATAAACAATTCCATAAGCGGCATCAGCTAATAATTCTGTGTTACTAGGGAGTAAGCCATAAACGGCTTCGTTGCGGAAATTAAGACGGGATAAATCGGGTAAAATTAAATAGAGAATTTCTGTTAAACGTTTAACATTTTCATTGTCACTAATGTTGCCTAACTCTAATAAATCTTGACTAAAATGCCCCATTAAATACACCCCAAAAGAAAGCAGGGTGGCAAGAATGGAACTGGTAAACACGCCAAATAAGAGGGAAACGGCAACTAGAAGCGAGAGTTCAATGAGGAGATAAACTAAAGAAAGCGCGATCGCGCCCAAGGGATAATCAATCCCATTTAAACTTAATAATCCAAAGCCAATCACTCCCATCACCGCAACTAAAACCACTAATACTGCTGATAAGCCTAAATGTTTGCCAATCATTAATTCAGCACGAGTAATGGGCTTGGGAATTAAAACTAAAACAGTACGTTTTTCAATTTCTTTGTTAATTAATCCCGTTCCCACAAAAATGGCAACAATAGCGCCTAGCAGTCCAATTCCCCCTAAACTTAAATCAATTAAAATTTTATTTCCCGCCCCCACTGAAATTTCTGGGAGAATGCGGAGGGCAACCACCATTAATAAGGCAAAGAAGCCAATAAAATATAAAATGCGATCGCGAATTACTTCCCGAAACCCATTCGCAGCGATCGTTCCCACTCGGTTTTGAATCATTTTAGCAATCTCTAATTAAAATCCACCTCTTACTGATTATAAGCGAGAGTTTCCTCAAAGTAGGCAAGTTTAAAATTTCGATAAAATAGCAACCAAAATGGGTAATAATACCATCATCGACGACAATTATTTCTCATGGGATGAGGGGGGAAGCCTTCGCAGGGCTTTCAACCTACACAA
>JBKHER010000285.1:0-3666 GCA_046540715.1 Halothece sp. | reverse complement strand
AATTTCTCGGATTTGATATCACTCTCCCACTCTCTCCCTAATTCCCTCTCTCCCTATCTCCCCCTCTCCCCACAAACAAGAGGATTTCTCCGAGAATGAAACGACCCTGCCTTGGTAAGGGGGAATTAAAGGGGGGTACAACTCATTTAGGATTGCTATATATCTGTTATTTGACAGTAAGTCCAAAGTAATTTAAAACTTTTCTGATCCCCTCTTGGGTAGTATGGGAAAGATGATCATTGAGGCGATAAGTAATTGCTGGAATTAAAATCCAATACGCCTCTGGTACATGATGATAAATCGTATTCGTAAAAGCTAATAAGTTTTGTGGGGAGGAATCATAACCTGTATCAAAATCAGTAGTGAGATGATCAGGTAGAAAATGTTTAATGATTAGTTCTGGATTCATCTGTTCATAAACATAATATGAGCCAATGAAAATTACTGTTTTTGCTTTTAAAATGAGTGGTGCTAATTGAGGAGTCAGCGTGTCAACACTAATGGCGTGTATGTTTTTCAGTTTTAACTTATCAATCATTTGTGCTACTAAAGAGCCAGAATAAGCATCTCCTTGATTAACACTGCCATAACCAATCACTAAAATTGGCATTTCTTGAACGGACAAAAGAGAAGTATTCATGATTTATTAAGCGATTATTATCTTACTTTCAGTGTAGAAAATCAGTTGCATACCTTGTTCAAGAAATTTTGATTTTGGTAATATCTTTTGATAAAACTTATTTATTATTCATGAATTTTTTTGTTTTTTTGTAGAGTCAATACTTACAATTCTATTAAGTTTTTTTATCATAGTTTTGATTTCACAGAAAGCAATATTTATCAATCGGTGCAGAGTTAATTTTTAAATCACATTTATCTTCTTTATTCAGTATAAAAGCAATTGTAAACTAAAAAAACCAAGATAACAATCAGTAATATTTGTGATTTTTATTTAAAATAAAGCAAATTTTGATCAATAAAAGTCGTTTAGTTTTTTATCAGCTATAGCAATATGATCTCATTTGTCAAAAATAGCTTAACTTCAGATCCCCCCTCACCCCCCTTAATAAGGGGGAATTAAAGGCTTAGAAAGCGCGATCGCGCTGGCGGGAATTTCCCTGTGAGGGGTTAATTAATTCTTTGTTAGTTATAAAGAAAATTAATAAGATAGAAATATAAACAAAAACCCCAAGGCTGGAGTGCAAATAATAATGCTATTTCGTCAGTTATTTGAAGCAGAAACTTCCACTTACACCTATTTAATCGCCGATAGGATCACGCAAGAGGCAGCCCTCGTTGATCCAGTCATTGAAAAAGTCGAGCGTGATCTAAAACTGATCAGAGAATTAGGACTAACCTTAAAATACTGTCTAGAAACCCATGTGCATGCCGATCATATTACGGGAACTGCTAAACTAAGGGAAATGACAGGATGTGACGGAATTGTCCCAGAAAATGCCCAAGTTGACTGCGCCAGTGGCTTGATTAAACATGGAGAAGTGATTAAACTCGGTGGGATTGCCATTCAGGGGATTGCTACTCTGGGACATACAGATAGTCATATTGCCTACTTAGTCAATGGCGATCGCGTTTTAACCGGAGATGCACTTTTAATTCGCGGTTGTGGTAGAACTGATTTTCAAAGTGGAGATGCAGGGATATTATATGATTCGGTTAAAAATCATCTATTTACTCTCCCCGATGAAACCCTTGTCTATCCCGGACATGATTATCGCGGTCATACGGTGTCCACCATTGGGGAAGAAAAACAATGGAATCCCCGTTTTGTGGGACGTAACCGAGAACAGTTCATTGAATTTATGAATAATCTAGATTTACCCTACCCGAAAAAAATTATGGAAGCTGTCCCAGCGAATGAAAGTTGTGGTGCGGTGTAACAATCATCAGAAGAGGAAGCAATGAAGCAATGGCTAGGCCACTATCTTCCTGCGGTTAACTGGATTCCTCGATATCAACCGCAGTATTTAGTGGGAGATATTATCTCAGGGATTATTGTGACTAGCCTGCTAATTCCTCAAAGTATGGCGTATGCCCTATTAGCAGGTTTACCCCCACAAGTGGGTCTTTATACCAGTATTCTACCAGCGATTATCTATCCCCTATTGGGGACAAGTTCTGTTTTGGCAGTGGGACCGGTTGCCGTAGATTCTCTCATGGTAGCAACGGCGATTTCCCAATTTGCTGCAGAAAGTACCCCCGAATATATTACTCTGGCTTTAACGCTGGCTTTTTTAGTCGGTAGTATTGAACTGTTAATTGGGGGATTGCGATTAGGGTTTCTGGTTAATTTTATTAGTCGCGCTGTCATTTCAGGGTTTATTAGTGGCGCTGCGGTGATTATTGCCTTTAGTCAGATTAAAAATTTATTGGGATTGCAAATTCCTTCCACAGAGTCTTTTTTTGAGTTATTAATCTTACTGATTAGAAATTTACCTGAAACCAATCTGATTACTCTCGCCTTAGGCTTGGTGAGTATGGGGATCTTGTTTTATTTTAATAATCCTTTAGTGAAGCAACTGAAACACTTGGGCTGGAGTGATCAAATGATTGTCCCCGTCTCGAAAAGTGCGCCTCTTTTAGTGGTAATTTTGGGGACATTATTGGTGTGGGGATTACGTTTGGATGAACGGGTAAATCTTCAAATTGTGGGCGAAATTCCAGCAGGATTACCGAGTTTAACTATTCCTAATTTGGACTTAGAAACCGTCGAATTATTATTGCCCGCCGCGATCGCGATCGCGCTTGTGGGGTATTTAGAAGGATTTGCAGGGGGACAAGCCTTAGCCAGTAAACGACGAGAAAAACTTGATCCCAACCAAGAACTGATTGCTTTAGGGGTAGCGAATTGGGGGGTTGCCTTCAGTGGCGGTTATCCTGTTACGGGCGGGTTAGCGCGATCGGTCGTTAATTTTACGGCGGGCGCAAATACAGGAGTGGCTTCGATCATTACTGGGTTATTAATTGCGGTGACTGTAATGTTTCTCACCTCTTTATTTTATTTTCTCCCAATGACTGTTTTAGCGGCGATTATTATGATGGCGGTTTATCGTCTCATTGAGGTGGGAAAGTTACGGCGGATGTGGCTGTATGACAAAGCAGACGCGATCGCGTGGTTAGCCACGTTTATCATTGTTTTAGGCTTGGGAGTAGAACAGGGGATTCTTTTCGGAACCCTGATTGCTTTAGGCTTTCATTTATGGCGGACCAGTCACCCTCACATTGCCATTGTCGGGCGTTTAGGAGACTCTGAACATTTTCGCAATGTCTTACGCCATCCTGTCAAAACTCATCCCGAGGTTTTAGCGGTGCGAGTGGATGAAAGTCTTTACTTTGCCAATGCTAAATATTTAGAGAATTTTATTAATGGCGCGATCGCTGATCAGGTAGAAGTCAAAAAAGTGTTACTGGTTTGTAATGCAGTGAATCTCATTGATGCCAGCGGCTTAGAAATTTTAGAAGGCTTAGTTGCTGATCTTAACAGTCTGGGCATTAAATTATACCTATCAGAAGTCAAAGGACCCGTTATGGATAAACTTACCAAAATTGGCTTCATTGACTATATCGGGCGCGATCATGTTTTTCTCACCACTGACCAAGCCATGCAAACCCTAGCAAACCGCTAGCAAGAAACCTGTTATAGTTACA
>JBKHER010000284.1:0-3682 GCA_046540715.1 Halothece sp. | reverse complement strand
TAGTGAACTATTGTTGCCCCAGTGGCATTAACCTCTAGAGGAGAAACAGTGGCTTTCACCCCTTCTTTTTCCCACGCCGTTTTCATGGCTTCAGCAACCTGATTGGCTTGTTCAACATTGGTAATGGCTAATAGAGTCGGACCTGCGCCACTAATGGCAACGCCATACGCCCCAGCACTTAAGGCCGCCTCCTCCACTTGAGGATAACCCGAAATCAATTGCTGACGGTAGGGTTGATGCAGTTGATCTTGCATTCCTAAACGTAGCCAGTCTGAATTCCCCGTCTCTAACGCCCGCAAAAGTAAGCCGAGGTGGGCAGTATTGAAAATCGCAACCTCACGAGAGACTTGTGAGGGTAACACCGATCGCGCTTCTGGTGTCGAAAGTTCAAAGTCTGGAATGGCCACCACGGGAACAAAATGATCTGACCAAGGAATTTCACAGACTTCCCAATGTTCATCCCTAGGAATTGATAACCGACATCCTCCCAAGAAAGCAGGAACAATATTATCAGGATGACCTTCCAGCGCGATCGCGATTTGTAATAAATCCCACTCCTCTAAAGGATTCCCCGACAACGCATTAGCCGCCAATAACCCCCCAACAATCGCCGTCGCAGAACTCCCTAACCCCCGAGAAAGCGGAACCCCCAACTCAATGTTAATTTTTACAGGTGGCAGCGACTGTCCTAACTGTTCATAAAACTTAGCAAAGGCTCGATAGAGTAAATTATCTGTATTTTGACTCACCCCTGTGGCTTCTTCTCCCACCACAGCAATTTCCACAGGAGAAGCAGAAGTCTCTTGAATAATAAACTCAAATTGGTTATGAAGGCTTAAAGCAACCCCTAAACAATCAAATCCTGGTCCCAAATTTGCCGTTGTCCCTGGAACTTGTACCACTACCTTAGAACCAGCCATAACTCCCCTTTTAATCCAGCCAAATGATCCTATCGCAATTTTTAACCGAATGCTTAAAATTTTGTCTAGCACAAGGATTTTTTTTAAATTAAGGTAAGAGGTAAGTTTAACAGATATTTTCCTAAAAAAAGCCATGAGTGAAGATAATACCCCACAATCTCCCCATTCTTCCCCCGATGACAACGATAGTTTAGTCTCTAATGATTCTCTTGATGACCTCATTGCCTATCTTGATGATCCTTCTTCGTCTTCGGAAACAGAAGAAAACCTTGATGAACTCTTATTCCCTGAAGAAGAACAGCAACCAGAGTCAGTTGAGAGTAATTTAGACAATCATCAAGCCGAGGAGTTCAGCAATGAGCCTTTCCTCCCTGAAGAAACCGTCGAGAATCATGAAAATGAAGAATTAAGTCATGACGTTCTCTATGAACAAAATCATCAACTGCTTTATCGCAATGCTCAACTCCAAAAGGCTCTAGAAAACACACAAGCTGAACTTGAACAACAAAAATTTCAGCTCCGCCAAGCAGAAGATCTCAATGAGCAGCAAGGTGATGAACTTAACGCCGCTTACGAACAACATCTTAATTTATCTCAAGAATTAAAAACAGCTCGTCAAAAAGGAGAGTACCAACAAGAGCAAATTTCTCATCTTCGTCACTCTCTCCAAACCTCTCAACAACGAGTCGCCCAGTTAGAACGAGAATGCGCCGTTATTCAAAAACAATTCCAAGAGCAATCTTATAAACTTTCTCAAGCAGAAAAAGAATTACGCGAACTCTCCTTGCGTTTGCAACAACAACGCCGTCATACTTGGCAATTTAAGCTCGCCCTTAACAAATGTCTTGAAAATAATCCTGATATTAATAGCGACTCTAGTTTACCCATTCCATCAGTGCCATCAGTTTCATCACAACCAATTCCTGCTTGGTCAAGTCAACATCAAAATGATTCTACTCCTTCTAAAAACTTTCCAAATTTCCATTCTGATGTCTCTGAAGAACAACCAGAGGAAGATTTATTGGCAGAAATAGAGTCCCAGTTAGAGCAAGAAGAAAGTCTCGAACCGCTTGAAACTTCACCAACTGATCTAGAAACCCAAGAAAGTTCATGGCTAGAGGTAGAAGAAACTCCTGCTTTTGAAAAAGACGAAACCTTTCCCTCTCCCATTCTCAACTCGAAAAAGCCACGGCCAAAGCGTAAGTCCTATGCTTCGGTACAGTTACCAAATTTCATTCGCTAATGGTTAGGCAATTTCCCTCATCGGTACGGTGCGAAGGAATTGAAAAATCAGTTAAACTAGCCACAAGAAGTTATAGAATCACTGAATCATTTATAATCTAGGAACCATTATGGCTGCAACTGAACTTTTAACAACCAGTCTGGCTAATTTTCTCAATATCTATCTGCTGCTAATTTTTGTCCGCATTTTGCTGAGTTGGTTTCAAACTGCAGGCTGGGCGCAACAAGCAATGTCGTATCTCAGCCCAATTACTGATCCCTATCTCAACATCTTTCGCTCCTTTATTCCCCCCCTTGGAGGAATTGATTTATCGCCCATTCTTGCGATTTTTAGCCTGCAAATTATTTCTAGTTTGCTCAGAGGATTTTAAATTAAAACCGAACTCGGGGGCTAACACTACTAGAAAAACCAGAGGCTTTAAATTGTTCTAACTTTAAAGGCGTTGGTTGATTCGCCGGTACACTGATTCTTAGGCTGAACTCACTAACGCCCGGGGGAACTTCGCTAATTGATCCGACCCGCGTCCGATTTTGTAATACCGGGTTACCATTGGCATCATAAATCCGCCCGTAAACATCAGCATCATAAATTGTCTTCCCAGAGGGATTTTTCGCTGCACCCGTGATGAGAAAGCAACTGGCAGCGTTAGAACTGCCACTGAGTAAGCCTCCTTGGTATTCCTTGGGACAGTCTTGGTAAGAAAGATCAGAAAGTTTAATTTGTGTTATTGCTTCGGCTTCAGGGGAAATAAAACTTCCGACAATCCAGAAGAGAACAGACAAAGCAATAATAGTTAGGTTGCGACGTTTCATAGTTATTATATAAATTCTCCCTTATCTCGATCTCATATTAACTTATGGGCGATATGGCAATGGAACTTGCTAGAGTCGATCGCGCTTTGATAGTCTTTCCAAATTGGAAAAATGTCAGAAATTTCTTATAAAGGGTAACAAAATATACAGAAATAAAAACTATAATGAATGAGGAAAGGAAACAATCAGTTAGCAAACAACTATGAGATTAACCTATCGTGGCATTCAGTATGACTCCGAGTCGATGCCCCTAGAAAAGACAGAAGGGGAAGTTGCAGGGAAATATCGCGGACAGCCTTGGCATTATCATTACCCACGCCATATTCCACAACTACAGCCAAAACTGCTCCTGAATTATCGAGGCATTTCTTACAGTAAGCGCCCGAGTTTAAGCTATGCTTATTCTTCGGATATTTCTATCCCTGTGGTCACCCCTAACGGTGAATTGCCCACTCCTCAGGATTTTACGGCTAAAACTCAATCAGAGGACATAGAAGACGCTCATCTCAAAAATATGCGTCGTAACTTAGAACGTCGTCTCTCAGTCGCCAAACAAAATGGGGATGAGGAGTTAGTCTCAATTTTAGAAAAAGAATATCAACAACTAACGGTCAGTCAATAAAGTCAGTAAAATTTTGCCTCGGCATCATCCTTAAATTAGCCGAGGTTACAAGGTCTCTTGCTATTTCTTGGTACTAATGAGACAA
>JBKHER010000283.1:0-3686 GCA_046540715.1 Halothece sp. | reverse complement strand
GGGGGTAGGGGGGATTTAGGGGGGACTTTTTACAAATGAGATCATATTGCTATAGAAAGGGGATCAGCAAGTTCTGATCCCCTTATTGGCTTATTTGGATATGATATTAGCTAGCTTGATACCATGGAACATTGCGGTCTTTGGACTCCCAGAACATATTATGGATTTTTTGGACTGTATCCATTAATTCTTGGGCGTGTTGAGCGTTAACTTCCATTTTGCAAGCAGAACAGAGTTTAGCCGCTTTCCAGAAAGTGGTGTGAAGATCGGGATATTGTTCTAAATGTTTTTCTTTGAAATAGTCAGTCCAGAGAATTAAAAGTTCTTCTTTGGCAATTTGGGCTTGTTCTTCTTTAATTTTGACAAAACGGGCAAAGGTGTTTTGATAGGCAATTTGGGCCTCTTTGCTGTTGTCTTTGGGTTCAAGATCAATCAGCTTTTTCGTCATTGAAAGAACTGCCTCAGCTGCAACGCGTGCCGAGGAGGGATCATAAACGCCACAAGGACCGTCGCAGTGGGCATGAACTTCTTGGGCGGGAGATAGATTTTTGAGGCGACTGGCAATTTGCTTCAACATAGTTTTTGATACCAATATGTTTTTAACTTCTCTTTATGAGAGGAAAACTGCACTTAAAGTGCCGAAAATCAGCACAAATAAGCGCAATTACCTAATTTTGCGACTGTGTCAGCATTTATCACCATCATAAAACACCAAGGGCATATCCTCCTAGGGGGGATGAAAAATTTGTAAAATCCCTGTCTCTCGACATAGAAGTATGCACAATGAAGAAGGAACAAAAAAACGAGGTTCATGTCTGATTCTTCTCATATTCGCATTCGTGGTGCGAGACAACACAATCTGAAAAATGTCAACTTGGAATTACCGCGCAATCACCTGATTGTCTTTACTGGGGTTTCGGGTTCAGGAAAATCTTCTCTTGCCTTTGATACGATTTTTGCGGAGGGACAACGGCGCTATGTGGAATCATTAAGTGCCTATGCCCGTCAGTTCTTAGGACAAGTGGATAAGCCCGATGTGGATGCCATTGAAGGCTTAAGTCCAGCCATTTCCATTGATCAAAAATCTACCTCTCATAATCCCCGTTCTACGGTGGGAACGGTAACGGAAATTTATGACTATCTGCGGTTATTATTTGGACGTGCAGGAGAACCTCATTGTCCTCACTGCGATCGCGCCATTTCCCCGCAAACCATTGATCAAATGCGCGATCGCGTTATGGAACTTCCAGATCGCAGTCGTTTTCAAATTTTAGCCCCCGTGGTGCGTGGTCAAAAGGGAACCCACCAGCAACTACTCTCTAGTCTTGCCAGTGAAGGATTTGTGCGAGTCCGGGTAGATTCTGAAGTAAGGGAACTGACAGAAGAGATTAAGTTAAATAAAAACAAACAACATACCATTGAAGTCGTTGTTGATCGACTGGTTAAAAAAGAAGGGGTTGAAGAACGATTAGCTGATTCTCTGGCTACTGCCTTAAAACGATCTGACGGTCTTGCTGTCATTGAAGTATTACCCCGCGATTCCGAAAAAAAACCCGAAGAGATCATCTTTTCCGAAAACTTTGCTTGTCCTGAACATGGGGGAGTGATGGAGGAATTATCCCCCCGTTTGTTCTCCTTTAATTCCCCCTATGGGGCTTGTTCTAATTGTCATGGCCTTGGACGGTTACGACAGTTTTCTCCTGATTTAATTGTCCCTGATCCGACTCAGCCTGTCTATAGCGCGATCGCGCCTTGGTCAGAAAAAGACAACAGTTATTATCTCTCCCTCCTTTATAGCCTAGGAGAAGCCTATGGATTCCATATCCAAACCCCTTGGGAAAAACTAACCCCTGAACAACAAGAAATTATCTTATATGGAAGTGAAGAACCTATTTTTATTTATGAAGATACGCGAGGGAACAAACCGAGAGGCCACTATCAAGAATACTATGGCGTAATTCCAAGTTTAGAACGCGCCCTCACCACCGCTTCTGAAACCTATAAACAAAAATTAGAACACTATTTAGTTTATCAAACTTGCGAAGTCTGTCAGGGACAAAGACTAAAACCAGAATCACTTTCTGTCAGATTAGGGCAATATAACATCATTGAATTAACCAGTGTTTCCATTCAAGACTGCTTAACTCGAATTAAAAACCTCAAGCTATCATCAAAACAAGCAAAAATTGGGGAACTTGCCCTGAAAGAAATCGAAGCCAGACTACAATTTCTCCTCGATGTGGGCTTAGAATATTTAACCCTAGATCGTCCAGCCATGACCTTATCAGGAGGAGAAGCGCAACGGATTCGTTTAGCCACCCAAATTGGTTCTGGTTTAACAGGGGTTCTCTACGTTTTAGACGAACCCAGTATTGGGTTACACCAAAGAGATAACGGACGACTCTTAGAAACATTAAAGAAACTGAGAGACTTAGGAAATACCTTAATTGTTGTTGAACACGACGAAGAAACCATCCGCAGTGCTGACCAAATTGTTGATATTGGCCCCGGCGCTGGCATTCACGGCGGGGAAATCGTTGAACAAGGGAATCTAGAAACAATCATTAATAATACCAATTCCATCACAGGGGATTATTTAGCCCAAAGAAGACAGATTAAAACGCCCACTGAACGACGAAAAGGGAACGGCAAATATTTATCTTTAATTAATGCTCATGCTAACAATTTACAACAGATCAATGTCGATATTCCCTTAGGAAAATTTGTTTGTGTAACAGGGGTTTCTGGTTCTGGAAAATCTACTCTCATCAATGAATTACTGCACCCTGCTTTGCAGCATCGGTTAGGTTATAAAATTCCGTTTCCGAAAGGGTTAGAACAACTAAAAGGACTGGATGCTGTTGATAAAGCCATTGTCATTGATCAGTCTCCCATTGGACGAACTCCCCGATCAAATCCTGCCACTTATACAGGTATATTTGATCCCATTCGATCCGTTTTTACCGAAACTGTAGAAGCCAAAGCCAGAGGTTATAAGGCAGGACGATTTTCTTTTAATGTTAAAGGGGGACGCTGTGAAGCCTGTAATGGACAGGGAGTAAATATTATCGAAATGAACTTTCTTCCGAATGTTTATGTGGAATGTGAAGTTTGTAAAGGGGCAAGATATAACCGAGAGACTTTACAGGTAAAATATAAAGGATATTCCATTGCTGATGTTTTACAAATGACTGCTGAAGAGGCTTTAAATGTCTTTGAAAATATCCCTCGCGCGGCGACTCGTTTACAAACATTAGTGGATGTGGGGTTAGGATATATTCCCCTCGGACAACCTGCGCCTACCTTATCAGGAGGAGAAGCCCAACGGATTAAATTAGCAACGGAATTATCACGACGCGCCACTGGCAAAACGCTTTATTTAATTGATGAACCCACCACAGGTTTATCCTTCTACGATGTGCATCAATTATTAAATGTACTGCAGCGATTAGTGGATAAAGGAAACTCAGTTTTAGTGATTGAACATAACCTTGATATAATTCGTTGTGCGGACTGGATTATTGACCTAGGGCCAGAAGGAGGTGATAAAGGCGGAGAAGTGATTGCCACAGGAACCCCAGAAGAAGTTGCCCAAGTTAGTCATTCTTATACTGGACAATATTTAGCTAAAATTAACTAACCCTTAATGAAACGATATATAGTTATTCCAATTATTTTCCGTAATG
>JBKHER010000282.1:0-3699 GCA_046540715.1 Halothece sp. | reverse complement strand
TATTTACGGGCAAGGGGTTCTGAGAAATAAGGTTCACTGGCTAAGGTGTTAACTTGAGTAATCGCAGAAGCGCGATCGTTTTCATCTCTTACTAAATAAGGATGGGTTTCTAGTTGTGGCGGATAGCAACGACTGGGACGAGTTTTACTTAAATTTCCGCTACGTCTTTGATTAAATAAACTTGCTAATTTTCCCGCTAATTCATTAAAACTCTTGCGATTATAAAAGTTATTCTTAATATCGTGTTCTTGACTAACCTTTCCATAATAACTTTCTATAATAGGATCATCAGCATTTTGACGATACCAATCTAACCAGAGAGTATTTTCAAAGGGAGATTGCAGTAACCCAAACTGAAACTCTAATAACCGAAACGTCTGGCCAACTGCACAACTATTCGCTGTTAAAGTTTCATTAGTATAATGCTTTTCAATAACGTTGGCTAACTCATTAACATAAGCTGCCGGACATAACGCCAGAATATTTCCCCCGGTTGAATAAATAATCAATTCTGGAATCAACGCTTGTAATAATTCAGGAGAGGCTAAATTTTGCACCGTGTTTATTTCTTCCTCATCCTTAAATAAAGCAGGTAAATCTACTAAATTAATCCGATCTAAAATTGCCGATGCCCCACGAATTTCAGTTAAATTAGCAGAAGCAAACACATAGTTTTTAATTTTAGTTGCCCCACCATACACTAGCCCAATGGGGGTTTCTTCTTGCCATAACTCAGGATATTGATCGCGAATTGCTATTAAATTTTCTGGTTGATAATGATGAGGAATCGCTTGTAATTTCTTGACTAAATTCACTACTGATGCTATAGGAGAAGGAACAGCCGTTTGATTTTGGATTCCTTCTCGTAACTTTTGTAATTGGGAAACCTCAAATTGGGGTTGATCATGTTTTCCCCAACCCAGACACCAAGCTAGGGCAATTGTTAGCTGATTTTGTTCTTGATTGACCATTATTATCTGTAAGTTTTTGCTTGAAATATACGTTTTGTTTTTCGACAAAACAAGGAATGAGTAATATTTTTCATCAAGTGACAACGCAGAATCAGTGATTAATCTACAATTAACTCCCCATCAGCTTGTAACTCATTTAAGCGACGATATAAGCCTTCCCCAGAAAGCAGTTCACTATGAGTTCCTATCTCTGCAATGCGCCCTTGATCTAAGACCACAATTTGATCGGCTTCCCGAACCGTACTCAAACGATGGGCAATAATAATCAGTGTACGAGTTCCTAGCAGCGATCGCATTGCCATTTGAATGGATCGTTCGGACTCATAATCAAGGCTAGAGGTGGCCTCATCAAAGACTAAGACATCAGGATCGACAATTAACGCCCTGGCAATGCCTAAGCGCTGACGTTGTCCGCCGGAAAGACGAACCCCCCGTTCTCCTACTACCGTAAAATAGCCATGGGGCAATTCCGATAAAAACTCATCCACACGGGCAATTTTACACGCTGATTCTACCTCGGAAAAACTTGCTTCGGGATTCCCATAGGTGAGGTTATCTAACAATGTGCCGTTAAAAATATCCACTTCTTGATGGACAATCGCCAGTCGTCGCCGATACCTGGCAACATCTAATTCCCTTAAATCAATGCCATCAATGGTAATTTGACCTTGATTCGGTTCAAAGTAGCGGAATAATAGTTTGGCAAGGGTACTTTTTCCTGATCCCGATCGCCCTACTAGGGCAACCGTTTGATAGGGTTCAATCTGTAAATTGATATCTTTTAAGACAGGATTTTGGGGATCATAGCCAAAATTGACGTGATGAAATTCAACTTTCCCAGTAAATTTATAGGGGTTATCTTGCGACGACTCTAATTCTAAACTGGCAGCATCTTCACTGACAGGCAGTTTATTAAATTCATGGAAGCGCAACATAGAGACATAACGGCGGGCAAACACTTCGGCAAGATCACTGATGGGAGTCAGTTCGGCATACGCCATACTCGCGACAGTAAAGGTGGTGATAAAATGCCCGAGGGAGATATTTCCCTGTATTGTCGGAATTAAAGTTAAAACTAATACAGCAAATAAACTGCCCTGCACAACGGTTCGCTGTTTGGTGCTTAGACGAACATAGCTTCTGTGAATGCGATAAAGAACAACTTGTAATTCTCGTTGCAGACGCTGTCGTTGCCGTTCCATTTCTTGGGCTTCTGTGGCAAAGGCTTTGACGGTTTTAATATTCGTAATAATCTCGGAGGTACGACTATCGGTGTTCTCCATGTATTGTTCCAGCTTGGCTTCCCGTTGGATAATTTTTTGCAGATCATGAATACTGTAAATCAGCACACTGAGGAAAGAAATGGCAAAGACGATCGCGATTCGCCAGTCAATAAGCGCGATCGCGATCAAAATGCCAAAAACCCGCACTAATTTCGGAATCAGTTGACCGACAATATCAGGATAAGTCCAAGTATGATTGGATAAACCTCGGGTGACTCGTCTGGCAATACGACCGGGATTATTTTCATCATAAAATTCAAGGGGAAGGGAGAGAATTTTGGCAAAAATTGCTTTTGCGTTTTCTTGACGCGCCCGTAACGGAATTGCCCAATGAAACCACTCGGATAACCAAGGCTGAAGCGGCGATCGCGCTACCGTTGCTACAAAAATCATTCCCAGTAATACCCCTAATGTAGGGGGATCAGAGAGGTTAAGAATCTCTGCGACAGTATTGCTTAAGGTTCTCACACCCGCATCAACCGACTGATTTGCTAAAACATTGATGATCTGCCCGATCGCGTAGGGAACAATTAAATCGAGAAGTTCAAAGCAACTGGCAGCAGTAATACTGAATAGAGACGCTTTCCAAAAAGAACGATAATATTTAACAATGTCCCAGAAAGAAGCCATATATAGTGGGTCATGCGATATTGGATTCCTCTCCTAGCCTAGTGTAATTATTGTTAATTTAGGGAGAGATTACAAAAATAGGGAATAACAAAATGTCGTCATTTGTCGGTTTACATATTCATAGTGATTACAGCTTATTGGATGGGGCTTCCCAATTGCCTCCTTTAATTGATCGGGCGATAGAATTAGGGATGAGCGCGATCGCGCTAACCTGTAAGGGGTTCAAAAGATGAGAGAATGAACTCAATCCTTAACTCCTCACTAAATTCCCTTGACTCGTACCATTTATGACCAATTCTCTAAAGACTGTTTAGAAGAACTGCTTTCTGTAGGAGGAACCGTTCAACTAGATTTAAAAGTCTCCTCTGAAGTGAGAGAAGTAGATGTGTTTTTCACCCCAAACCCCAATCAAAGAGAAACCTTAAGAGAATCAGTTTCGAGAGCGAATTCTGGAGATAGTGGCTAACTTAATTGCTATTTTAGAAGTAAGGCGAGAGGAACAGGAAAACTTAGAACCAGAAGAGGGAGAATTTCTGATGCAGTTATCAACAATTTATAGGCAACGTTTAGAAGAAGCGACCCAGAAAGGCATTGAGATTGGTGAACAGCGTGGGATTGAGATCGCGCAGAAGCGTTTAGCACAAAACTTGCTCCGTCAGGGAATGGCAGTGGAACAGGTAGCTGAACTCACTGAACTATCTGTGGGGGAAGTGAGAAAACTAATTACAAGTAACCAATAGTTATGGTAACTGATTATAGTTTATTAGATGGGGCTTCCCAATTGCCTCCTTTAATTGATCGGGCGATAGAATTAG
>JBKHER010000281.1:0-3715 GCA_046540715.1 Halothece sp. | reverse complement strand
AGCCTACGGTATGTAGCATACACAGTTCCATTTCATATGAGATCATATTGCTATACCATGTTGCCAAACGTTAGTTAAAGTTTATTCAATCTTTCTTGTAAAATTGCCTGCTGTTTCTGGGCTTCTGCTAAAGCATCTCGCGCCCCTTGGACAACTTCTTCTGGGGCTTTATTAACAAAATTTTCGTTATTTAAACGCCCTTGTAAAGATTGCACTTCTCCCTCTACTTTATTGAGATTTTTCTCTAATTTCGAGCGTAAAACTGCCACATCGACAACCCCTGCTAAGGGAATTAATACTTGTATTGTTCCCACAACACTTGCGATAACTTGCTGTTGTTGATCTTCTTCTAATGCTGGCTTAATGGTTAAAGTTTCCACTTTTGCTAAATCTTTGATATAAGTTTCTCCCTTGCTTAAAATTTCGCGTTCTTGGTCATTTTCACTTTGTAGAATAACATCAACTTTTACGCCTGGTTTAATCTCCGCTTCCGCCCGTAAGTTCCGAATGGCGCGAATTGTGGCAAACATTAACTCAAATTCTTTTTCCAGTTCTGGATTAATCAGTGTATTTTGAGATGTAAATAGATTAGAAATCGCGGAATTTGATCCGAAGAGTTCGGCTTTCGTATTTTCTAAAATCTCCCCTAACTCTTGGCGTTTTTCGTAGGTTAATAGGTAACGATAGCCAAACCAACCAGTATAACCTAGTCCCACAATTTTTAAGAAACTTGGTAATAAGGGAAATTGCTCTAAGGCTGATAAAAAGACAAACACAAAATTAATGGCAAATAAGCCTAAAATGGCAATAACAACTGTCTTTAGTACCGACGAATTAACCTGTTTCGTTAAACTCTTAAGTTGCTGTTGTACCTGTTGCCAAATCGTTAAGTTGGTTTTCTCAGAAGTGGCAGAAACCTCTTTTTCATGGAGTAATTCATCCATTTCAGGATAGGGTTGTAAGGCTAACGTTTGATCAGAACGTTCGGTTAAGGTATGCCAAATTTCTTCCGTCACATGAGGCATAAAGGGATGAAGAAGTTTTAAGATTCCTTCCAATACATAGCCTAGAGTTTGTTGTGCAATTAAGCGAGACTCAGGATTATTTTTATCATTGAGACGGGATTTAACTAACTCAATATACCAGTCGCAGAAATCGCCCCAAATAAAATCATATAAGCCTTGGGCGGCTTCCCCTAAGCCATAATTGTCGATTTGTTCGCGGGTAGTTTGTGTAATTTGATTGAAGCGAGAGAGGATCCAGCGATCGCTGTTTTCTAATTTCTCTAACTCAGGGCTTCCTAACTGTTGCGGTGTTTTCCCATCCAGATTCATAAACACAAACCGAGAGGCATTCCACAGTTTATTAGCAAAATTCCGTGAGGCTTCTACCGAACTAGATTCATCGGTTTCGCGGTTATACTGTAAACTAATATCTTGTCCTGCGCCAGTGACCTCTCGAATTAGGGTATAACGAAGGGCATCCGCGCCATATTTTTGAATCAGTAATAAGGGATCAATGCCATTCCCGGCTGACTTAGACATCTTCTTGCCATTTTCATCTCTTACTAAGCCATGAATATACACATCTCGAAACGGCATCTCCCCCATAAAATGACCTGACATCATGGTCATTCTCGCTACCCAGAAAAAGATAATGTCAAAACCAGTAACAAGCGTCGTATTCGGGAAATAAGTTTCTAAATCCGTTGTTGCTTCTGGCCAACCCAAGGTAGAAAAGGGCCATAATCCTGAAGAGAACCAAGTATCGAGGGCATCAGCATCCTGTTGTAACTCAATATTCTCGCCATATTGTTGAACGGCTTTTTCCCTTGCTTCCTCTTCACTATGGGCAACAAAATAGGGCGTATCGTCAGTAATTTGCCCGTCAGTTTCGCTAATAACATACCATGCAGGAATTTGATGTCCCCACCATAGCTGCCTAGAGATACACCAGTCTTTTAATTTAACTAACCAATCGCGATAGACTTTTTTCCAGCGTTGGGGAACAAAATAAGGAGAATTTTCTTGATCTAAACAATCGAGGGCTTTTTTCGCTAAGGGATCAATTTTGACAAACCATTGGGTGGAAATTAGCGGTTCAATAGGAACTTTGCCGCGATCGCTGTACGGTAAAGTCGAAACATAATCCTCAACTTTTACTAAGCAGCCTTCTTCGTCTAACCGCTTCACTACATTTTGTCGGGCCTCAAAGCGATCTTGCCCAGAGAACTCCCCACCATGATCATTAATCGTGCCATCTTCATTCATTACCGTGATAAAGGGCAAATTATGGCGTTCGCCCATCGCAAAGTCATTGGGATCATGGGCAGGGGTAATTTTGACACAGCCAGTTCCAAAAGAGGAATCTACATATTCATCAGCAATAATGGGAATTTCTCGCCCCATTAAGGGCAAAGTAACCGTTTTCCCAATGAGATGTTGATAGCGTTCATCATTAGGATTAACCGCCACCGCCGTATCTCCTAACATGGTTTCTGGGCGGGTTGTCGCCACTTCAATTCCCCCACTGCCATCACTAAGGGGATAACGGAATTGCCAAAGATGTCCATTTACCTCTTTATTTTCCACCTCTAGATCAGAAATCGCTGAACGAGAGGCTGGACACCAATTGACCATATACTTCCCGCGATAAATCAAGCCCTCTTCATATAACTTGATAAAAGCAGTCCGCACGGCCTTGGATAACCCCTCATCTAGAGTGAAGCGTTCCCGCGACCAATCCGCAGATAACCCTAACCGCTTCAACTGATTAACAATACTACCGCCAGACTCTTCTCGCCATTGCCAAGCGCGTTCTAAAAACTTCTCTCGTCCAATATCAAAGCGGCTTAACCCTTCTTCTTTTAACTGCTTATCAATAATCGCCTGTACTGCAATGCTAGCGTGATCAGTGCCAGGGAGACACAGGGTATTATCGCCACGCATCCGATGATAGCGAACCAACACATCAATCAACGCCGTATTAAAAGCGTGTCCCATGTGTAAACTCCCCGTAACGTTGGGAGGGGGAATCACAATGCAGAACGGTTTTCCGCCTTTTTCAGGATTAGCTTCAAAGACTTGCTTTTGATCCCAAAATTCCTGCCATTTTGCCTCTGTCGCCTTGGGATCATATTGACTCGGTAGAGTGGTTTCGGTCATGGTTATCTTTAATGTATTAACGTTCGTCTTTTTGGTTATAATCTCACGCCCTATAATCCCCCCTCTCATTTTCTCATGTTTGGGGAAACTGAATGTTTTTTGCTTGCTCCCTCAGGAATGATAAAACAGAAGTATATAGTCATTCCAAATAAAAACCATCAAGCTGAGAGTGGGAGCATCTTGCTCCCTAGTAGCGACCGAGACGGTCGCATTACGGAAAATAATTGGAATAACTATAATATTCTAAAAATAACAGAATCAAGTGTTCACAAGAGGGATGGCGATGCCAATCTCGATTCCTAAAGGATTTAAAATTACGCCAGAACAATTCGAGCAATTAGCAGCGATCGACCAACTGTCACGACTGGAGTTGACTGAGACTGGAGAATTAATTGTGATGAGTCCGACAGGGGGGGAAGCAGGGGCAAAAAACTTTAATTTATATATCGATCTTGGCATTTGGAATCGTCAGACGAGATTAGGAAAAGCCTTTGATTCTTCTACACAAAACCAGTCAGAGAGCCATCGGTTTGAAACCGATGGACGGGGCT
>JBKHER010000280.1:0-3733 GCA_046540715.1 Halothece sp. | reverse complement strand
CCCCCTAACCCCCCTTTGTAAGGGGGGAATTAAAGGGGGGATCCTAGGTAAAAATCTACCAAACAACAAATAACGAATAACCAATAACAAATAACGAATAAGGAGAAAAGATTTGCTGGTAGAAAGAGAGAAAGTAATTGCGTGGCTAGAAAATCATGTTCCCCCTGCCCGCATTGAACATATTGTGGGGGTAGAAAAAATGTCAAAAGAATTGGCAATTACTCATAATGCTGATGCCGAAAAAGCGCAAACGGCGGGATTAATGCATGATTTAGCGAAATACTTTCCCGCCGATCAATTATTAGCCATGGCCAAAGAAAAGGGGATAGAAGTGGATGAAATTTGTGTGGTGCGCCCTCACTTATTACATGCTGATGTGAGTGCCATGGTTGCCGAAGAAACCTTTCAGGTTAAAGATCAAGAAATTTTAAGCGCGATCGCGCAACATACCCTTGGAAATGCGCGAATGTCTCCCCTTAGCAGCATTATTTTTGTCGCAGATAAACTTGAACCCACTCGCGGTGAGACCGAAGAATTAAACACCATGCGAGAAGTTGCCAGAGAAAACCTTTATCGGGGTGTTTATCAGGTTTGTGATGTTGCGATCAAAAAATTAATTCAAAAAGGTCGCCCGATTCATCCCCGAACCGTCGCCACTCGCAATTGGGCAATGCAAGCGGGAAAATGTTAACGTCTCTCAACCATTTCCTACCTGAGAATAAGAATCCACGCTATCTTGGGAATAAGTTCAACCTTTCTAATTCTCGTGTAACGTTCACAGATTACAACTCTATTTCATGAATCATCAGCCCTTACAGGATACCCAATCTATTCCCACGCCCACTTTCGCCGCAGCAGAAAAACTTGCTTGGACGATCGCGCACGCTGCCGATAGTCGTAAAGCCGAAAATATTGTCTTATTAGAAGTGGTGGAAGTCTCCTATCTTGCCGATTATTTTGTGCTTAGTAGCGGCCATTCTCGCACCCAAGTTAAAGCCATTTCTGACGCCATTCAAGACAGCGTCCAAAAAGAATTTAACTATGCCCCCGTGCGCCTAGAAGGAGAAAAGGAACGGAATTGGATTTTACTGGATTATGGCGACGTGATTGCTCATATTTTACTCCCCGAAGAGCGAGAATTTTACGATTTGGAAGCCTTTTGGGGACACGCCAAGCGCATTGACTTTGAAAGTGTTAATTAATCAGCAATGAGAGACTCACCCATATCTCAACCTTGTCCGGTTCCCATCGAACAACTCCCAATTAATGAATATGAGAAATTAAAAGCCTCTTGGCCCTTTCGTTGGGTGACTTTAACCCGAAGTGGCTATATCCGAAAATTACTCTGGGTATGGCTCTGGGGTTGGGTGATCGCAGCACCAATTACCGCAGCGAGTTTTCCCATTTCAACTCATCCCCTTCCGTTTTTTCTCTGTGGCACTTTGGCAGCAAGTCTCTTAGTAGTCTTTTTTGTCGCGAGATTATATTTAGGATGGTCTTATATTCGCACGCGCCTAGAGAAAGCCTTGATTCCCTATGAAGAGTCTGGCTGGTACGATGGACAAACTTGGGAAAAGCCAGAACAGGTTTTATCGCGCGATCGTTTAATTGTGTCTTATCAGATTCAACCGATTTTTCAACGCTTGCGGATCACTGGTTTAGTGTTGCTAATCCTAAGCGCGATCGATAGTCTCGCGTGGTTACTAATTGATTAAAAAAGCTATGAGCAAAAAACGGACGCAAACCCCAGAAGTCGAAGTTCATCTTCTACGAGAAGGCATTGTTGAATCGATCCATCAAGTTCACGCCTTAGTTTGTGATGATCGCGGACGAGTGTTATCCTTTGCCGGTCATTGTGAAACGGCTTCTTTTATTCGCTCTTCCTTAAAACCCTTTCAAGCCCTTCCGGTGATTAAAAGTGGGGCATTTGAAGCCTTTAATCTCAGCGATAAAGACTTAGCGATTATTTGTGCTTCTCATCAAGGAACCGTGGAACAAGCCCGACAAGTCTTTAATATTTTATGGCGAGCGGATGTAGAACCCAATGCTTTACAATGTCCAATTCCTTCAGGAAAAAGTAGTCCCCTACAACATGGCTGTTCGGGGAAACACGCTGGCATGTTAGCCGTCTGTCAGCAATACGGTTGGCCCTTGAAAAGTTATCTCCGTCATCGCAGTCCTATCCAAGAGTATATTCTCAAAATTGTTGGGGAATTGCTACAAATGCCTGGAGCGGAATTTATTGGGGTTCAAGATGATTGCGGTGCACCCACTTACTATATGCAACTCTCCCAGATGGCAACCTTATTTGCTCATTTATCCTCAGGAGAAAATCTGCATTTAGAGCGGATGAGTCGGGCGATGACCCACTATCCGGAAATGGTTGCAGGGGAAGGGTTATTTGATACTGAATTAATGAAAGTCAGTAATGGAGAATTAGTGAGTAAAGCAGGTGCAGAAGGCGTGCAGTGTATTGGACGGATTGGGGAAGGGATGGGATTAGCGATTAAGAGTTTAGATGGCTCAAAACGTGCGAAATATGCCACAGCAATTCACTTGTTAATGCAGATGGGTTGGATTACCCCCGCCATGTCTGATAGTTTAGCAGAAAAGTTTATTAACCTTGATGAACATAAGCGGCTAGAAATTGTCGGTGAATTAACTTTAGTGTGAGGAGAAACACTTTGGTAACGATCAAGTGTCAGAATCAGGTCTTTTCTGGCCTTTCTGCCGTTATTTTCGATAAAGATGGCACCTTAGCCGATTCCCAACAATTTCTGCAAGAGTTAGGGCAAAAACGCGCTCGCTTGTTAGATGCCAAAATCCCCGGAATTGGCGAGTCACTACTAATGGCGTTTGGTATTGAAGAAGGGACAATTAATCCTGTGGGTTTGATGGCAGTAGGAAGTCGCTATGAAAATGAAATTGCAGCGGCGGCTTATGTTGCCGAAACTGGACGGAGTTGGTTAGAGTCACTAGAAATTGCCAAGGCGGCGTTTTGGGAAGCAGATCAGCATTTTACCGCAGAGGCGGAAACCCCTCCCCTGTTTACAGGCGGTCTCGAAACCCTACAGCAGTTATCCCAAGCGGGCTTAAAGTTAGCGATTTTATCGGCTGATACGCCAGAAGGGGTGAAAGCGTTTATTTCTCGCCATAACCTGTCTGCTTATATTCAAGTAGCAAAAGGAGTCAGCAGTGGGGAAGTGAGTAAGCCTGATCCACGGTTATTCCTACAAACTTGTGAGAAATTGGGGGTCGCGCCGAATCAGAGTTTGATGGTGGGAGATTCTCCTGGGGATATTCAGATGGGAAAACAAGCAGGTGCTGCAGGGGTGATTGGAATTGCTTGGAACAATCTTGGGGCGAGTTACTTAAAAGAGGCTGACTGCGCGATCGCGCAACTTGATGAACTCCAGATCAAACCCGAATAATCATTCTTGCATTTTTCTAAACCTTGTGCTAATCTAGTAAAAGTTTGGGCGGTTAGCTCAGCGGTAGAGCGCCTGCCTTACAAGCAGGATGTCATTGGTTCAAATCCAATACCGCCCATTTTGTAAGTTCATTAACAAACTTTCTTCTAATATCAAATCCGTTTGATTAATTGGCATAGCGAGCAAGATGCTCGCACTCCTCAAACGATTGGTAAGTGTAGTGGGAGCGTCTCGCTCCCTAACTCCAAAATCAGGGTTAATTTCTCGGATTTGATATAAGGGATCCTACTTGCTCCTCTCCG
>JBKHER010000279.1:0-3734 GCA_046540715.1 Halothece sp. | reverse complement strand
CTGGATCATCAAAGTCACTGATGGCCTCTAAAAGCGCGTCATCAAAGTCTAAGTTAAGAGAGAAGGTGCTAATGCCATCAGGGCTTTGCGCCGAAACTAGAACTTCTACAAAGAAGTCTTGCTCTAGGCTTAAGGTGCCATCATTAATGGGGTCACCCACTTCTCCGTCGTCACTTTCAAAGAACTGGAGATTCACATCAACTCGACCATCAAAGTCTAGAAAATCTAGAACCTCTTCTCCATCAACTCCAGCTAAGTTGGGAATAAAGCCATCTCCTGCTTCATTTCCAGTTTCACTACTAAAGAAGTCTTCGATAATTAAGTCGTCAGCAATCCCATCAGCACCGACATCGACAAAGACATTAGCCCCAGTTCTAGAAAGACCAATAATTCCTTGCTGAGGAACATCAAGAGTGGCTCCAAATTCATTTCCCTCGGTATCGAAAATTTCAATTGTTCCTTCCCCATCCGAGTAGGAATCGTTAATTGTATTAACTCCAGCTAAATCGCGGTTGATTTGGAAAGTGTTATCGCCACCTTCGCCCCCAATTAGGAGATCGTTTCCCAAACCGCCATCAAGGATATCATCTCCTTGGGCTCCAATCAGGACATCATTTCCTTGTAGGCCGAGTAAGGTGTTATTCCCGCCTTGGGCGACAAGAACATCTTCTTCCTCGGTTCCAATAAGTTCGACACTGTCTTCATCAGCTACTTGCGTAGGCTCAAAACCTAGCTGTTCTGCAAGTTCTTCTGACATTTTATACTCCTCACTTTTAATTATTGACTAAATTGTAAGTTAACTATATCGAAGTTACAAGACTGAGCTTCTATTAATTTTTAGCTCTTCTGAGTTTAACAAAGTATAACTTCTGTCTCTGCTAACTTTAGCAGGATTTTAGTGGATTTACCTTAATTTTCTTCCACAACATTCAGAGCCTCTTCTACAGAAGCAGGCTGAGTTGGTTCAACCGGTATGACCCCTGCTTCGTCAGCCCCAACCCGAGGAACTTGCTGCTCTACATTAAACTGATCGGGATTATTGGGATCGGCGGTGATTCCATCTGCTGCTTGTAAAGAAGATAAGACTTCTGCACCAGCGGGGCTAATGGCAATTTGACCAATGGTGGAATTTGATAAAAGGGTGTCAACGCTAGTATTTAACTCGTTAGCGATGAGGGATAAGTTACTGCGGACACCTGGAGCCACAACATTACTGCGAATGTTGGTGGTATTGATATTGCTTTGATCGGCACCACGAGGGGTTAGGTTGCTGCGAATTAGCTCTTGGGCATTTGCTTCTGGAGCAAAGCCAATGGCTGCTAAAGCCCCAATGGCGATTCCCCCAATTAGGGAATAACTTAATCTATTTTTAAACATTTTACGCCTCCTTTTGATAACAATCTGGTTTAGTGGTCATCATAGATGATATTTACTTACTCATGCTGATAATAAACGATTTTTTAAAATTTTTCCATAGTTTTTAGGATTTTTTTTAGTTAAATTATTAAAACTCGAAAATTGTCCCGTAACTAACACCAAGGGTAAATCTTTCACCATCGCCAGCAGAGCCGGTAATATCAACAATTGCCGGGGTAATGACAATAGGAATATTCGCAAAGGGAACAATAGAAAGCCCCATATTTAGGTCTTGACCGCCCCATTCCACAATTAAATTTGTTCGATCCAATAATTGGAGTGTCACATTGCCAAAGAAATTAAATTGGGTGCCATCATCATCGGGATCAAAGTCTTCTTCGGGTCGAAATCTGCCATTGCCTAATCCAGCGGTAGCATAAGCAATGCCAAAGGGTTTTCGGGTATCCGAACGTAGGGGAATCCCTTGGCTAAATGTGAGATAGGTACTTTTTCCACTATCTTGTTGTCCCCATGGAATGAGATTTTCTACGCCAATTCCTACTGAAGATAAATCCGAGAGGTTACGGTTCACTTCAAAACTCAAGCTCCCATTGTCGAGAAATCCTCCTTCTGAGCCACGTCCTTCCAACAGACTAAAACTGGTTAAGGTGGTGGTCACCCCAATTGCTGTGTTCGGATTCCCTAAACTAAGTGAAGTTCCCACTGAGCCATCAGAACTATTGGTAAACCGAGTGCGATCTTGGAAGATCGCGCCTAAGCTCACACTCCCATTAGCGCCACCAAATCCAGAGGGATTTTCTACGGTAATTCCAGGACTGATGCCAGTGGCTGTTCCCAGTGCTTGTCCAATTTGGGTAATTTGGGAGCGGTCTAGAGTATCGATAAAAGCATTTAGTTTCTCCACTTGAGCGGTTTCAACTGGTGTAAGAGTCGTTTCTTCTGTCAGAGGTTCTTGGTTTTGAAAATAAGTTTGTAGGGCTTCTAGTTGCTCAGTTTGTTCTTCACTAAGGGATTGTTCTCTAGCCGTTTCTAAAATGTTTAAAACCCGATCGCGCTCCACTAGCTCGGTATTCGGATCAAATTGAGGCAGGGCAGCACGGAGGCTATTAATTTCCCGAATTTGGGTAGAGGATAACTCAACACTACTTTTATCGGTTTCACTAAGCGATTCTAAAACAGTGGTGAGGCGATTTTGTGCGTCTCTTTGCTCGGGAGACAGAATTTCTGACGGAATCTCACGAATGGCACTGAGAGCATTTTCTAAATTTTCTCGTTCTACGGTGACTGCTTCAGGGGTGGTTTCAGGGAGGGTTGCGGTGAGGGTATTAATTTCACGGAGTTGTTCTGGAGACACCTGAATGGCTGGTTGATCAGTGGCTGCTAATTCTTCAAAAATGGTGAGTAGCTCTTGACGCGCCGCTTGTTCTTCTGAGTTTAAATCGGCTTGGGAAAGGTCTTCTAAAAAGTCTAAGGTATTCGCGATCGCGCTTTGACTGAGATAAAACCGTTCCCCAACACTTTCATTAGCCAGATAGGTGTCAAGTTCCTCTCTTTCCTCGGCCGATAATCCATTTAAGAGGGTAGAAACTTGTTGTCGTTGTTGCGGCGATAATTCCACTTCTTGTTCTGGAGTAATCAGCAACCCTAAAAATTCATTAATCAGTTCTGATAAGTTAATGGGTGAGGAGAGATTAAGGGCTTGCACCCCCTGTAGGGTGGAGAGAATTTGCTGTAACTCGGTTTTAGAAACGGTAATGGGTTCAGTAAAATTATTTTCCTGAGCAGACGGAGAGGTTTCTGTGGAGGGTGACGGTGAAGTCTCAGGGGAGGAAGGTGTTGCTTGGGAAGTTTCGGTGTCTGAGAAAGTAGGAACCTTACTTGAAGAAGGTGGTGAGGTTTCGGATGTTTCTGTTGTGGAAGAAGCGGAAATTTCTGAGGAGGAAGAAGTGTCGGTAGCAGTAGAAGCGGATGGAGAGGGGAAAAATAAAAGCGCGATCGCGCCTTGCAAGGCTTCTGTTTGTTCACTAGAGAGGCGAGAAGACTGATATTGAGGAAGTTCTTGGAAAAACTCCACCACTAGCTCTAATTGTTCTTGTTGAACGGGAGAGAACTGTTCTTGAGGCACTTGTGTTAAGAGGTTAACCACTCCTTCCACTTCTTGCGCCGCTAGTTCCATCTCACCGCTAGTGTTTTGAGAGCGTAATAAATAGTTAACTGCTTCTAATTTAGCTCGGGAAATCGAAGATAAAACCCGTTGTAATTGTTGAGATTGTTGGGAAGACAGTTGATACTCTGATTGGGAGGAAGAAGATTTTAAGGTAGTAAGTTGGGATTTTAAAGGCGCGATCGCGCGATCG
>JBKHER010000278.1:0-3779 GCA_046540715.1 Halothece sp. | reverse complement strand
TTTTCTTCTAAAACGCCTTCTGCTTCGTGAACAATTCCTCGTAATTGCTCTAACATTTTGGTAGGAGCATTATTCCACATTCCGCGCTGATTTGCTTCTAATAATCGTTCGGCTATATCGCGCATTGCCCAAGGATTTTTTGCCTCTAAAAACTGTTTGACGGTTTCATCTAAAAGATACGCCTTAGCAACCCCTTCATACATATAATTTTCCACACATTGGGCAGTGGCATCATAAGCAAATAAATAGTCAACAGTTGCCGAAATTTCAAATGCCCCTTTATACCCATGACGCATTACCCCTTCTAGCCATTTGGGGTTAACAACACGAGAGCGATAAACTCGGGTAATTTCTTCACTTAATTGTCTTACTTTGGGGTTTTCCATAACAGAATTATCCCCAAAATAGGTCTGAGGATTTTTTCCTGTGACAGAACGAATGGCTGTGGTTAATCCTCCTTGGAATTGATAATAGTCATCAGAATCTAATAAGTCATGTTCGCGGTTGTCTTGATTATGGAGGACAACTTGTAGGTTTTCTAAGCGTTTAGTAAAGGCTTCGGGGGCGGGTTTTCCGATTCCTTTCTGGGTGTAGGCGTAACTACTCCAATTAATATAAGCCTGGGCTAAATCTTCATCGGTTTCCCAATTTTGAGACTCAATTAAGCCTTGTAATCCTGCGCCATACGCGCCTGGTTTTGACCCAAAAATTCGGTAGCGCGATCGCGCTTTAGCTTGGTCTAAACTTAACCCTTGTTCTTGCCAATAAATCGTTTCTTTTTCGGCTTGATTGGCGAGGGGATTTTGTTCCCCGTTTTCTTCTAAATTAGAAACAGCTTCCACCACTTGATTAAATAAGTCGAGAAGATTGGGAAAACCATCTCGGAAAAAGCCTGAAATGCGTAAGGTAACATCCACTCGCGGGCGTTGTAACACCGAAAGGGGGAGAATTTCAAAATCAACCACGCGCCGTGAAACGCCATCCCAAACGGGTTTTACACCCATTAACGCCAAGGCTTGGGCAATATCATCGCCCCCTGTTCTCATAGTAGAAGTTCCCCAAACCGAAATTGCCAATGATTGGGGATATTCGCCATTATCTTGGGTATAACGTTCAATGAGGGTTTCCGCGGCTTTTCTCCCGACATCCCAAGCGGTTTCTGTGGGAATCCCTCGAATATCCACTGAATAAAAATTGCGTCCTGTGGGTAACACATCGGGTCGTCCTCTTGTGGGCGCACCCGCTGCACCTGGGGGGATATAATTTCCGTTTAATCCCTTTAATAAATGGGTAATCTCTTCAGGTGTTGCTTTGAGTTTTGGGAAGAGATCGTTTTGTATCCAAGTGAGTTCTTTTTCCAGTAAAGAAGGAAGGGCGGGAAAAGGTTGATTCTCTAGAATATGGGTTGAAATTAATTCCGCGGCATAGGTTTCTATTGCTTCCACTGCATCCCCAATAATATAAGCATGGTTTAATTTTTCTCTTAAAGTTTCTGGGAGGGAAGCCTCAGGAAGAGAAACCGATTGGGAATAATCACTGGTTAGGGGATCGAAATCGAAATGATAGGATTGCGCGATCGCGCGAGTAATTCCAATATGATCTTTCCCTGGAGAACGAGCAATAGATAAAATTAAATCTCGTAGTTGTCTCCCTTGCGGACATTGGCCAAAAATATGCAAGCCATCTCGAATTTGTGACTCTTTTAATTCACAGAGATAGCCATCAGCAAGGGTCAAAAATTCACTGATTCGGGTTTGATCAAATTCATCCATTCCCAAATCATGATGGAGATTTTCTTGAGTGACTAATTCCGTAATTTTATTAGCAATGAGAGGAAGCCGAGAGGGATCAAGAGTTTGCGCTTCGTAGTATTCATCAATCAATCCTTCTAATTGTTGTAATTTCCCATATAATTCGGCACGGGTTAAGGGGGGAGTTAAATGATCTAAAATGACAGCATGGGCGCGGCGTTTGGCTTGGGATCCTTCTCCGGGGTCATTAACAATAAATGGGTAAAAATGGGGAATGGAAGCAAGAGCAATTTCAGGATAACAGGTTTCACTAAGGCTAATACTTTTCCCCGGCAACCATTCTAAATTGCCATGTTTTCCCACATGAATAATGGCTTGGGTTTGAAATTCTTGGCGTAACCAATGGTAAAATGCAAGATATTCAGGAGTGGGTTCTAAGTCTGGAGAATGATAGTTTAAACTCGGGTCAAAATCATAACCTCTTGAGGGTTGAATCCCGACAAAAATATTGCCCAATTGGATGCCAGAAATAGGGAAAAAATCGGTTTTCATAGGATCCCCCCAAGAGTTCCCCCCTTTCAAAGGGGGGTTAGGGGGGATTCCCTTACTAAGGGGGGCGGAGGAAGAACCCCCCTCTGTCCCCCCTAATAGGGGGGATGTAAGGGGAATACTTTTTGAAACTGGTATATTTTCTCCCCAACGTTGAGTGATTTCTTGTTGTGTTTTTTCAGGAAGGGTCGCAAAATAATCTTGATAGTTTTCTCTCGAAAGCGTCTGTCTAACCTCCCGATAGGATTTTCCTTCTGGATCATTAGTTGTTCCTTCAGTTAACCATTGAATTAACTCATCGCCTGTTTCGGGAAGCAAGGAAACATGATAACCAGCTGCTTTTAAGGCTTTTAAAATTTGCAGACAACTTTCAGGGGTATCTAAGCCAACACCATTAGCTAGTCTTCCGTCTTTATTGGGGTAATTGGCAAGAATTAGAGAAACCTTTTTCTCGGCATTGGGTGTTTTTAAAAGTTGTAGCCAATTGGATGCTAAATTAACGACAAATTGAGCGCGATCGCGCACTGGTTCATAGGTGACAACATCCGTTTCTAACTGTTCATTCCATTGCTGAGACGACTTAAAAGAAACCGCACGAGTAATCACTCGTCCATCCACTTCTGGCAGTGCAACATTCATCGCCACATCTCGCGGGGTTAATCCCTGCATTCCCTCTTCCCATTGTTCTTTAGTTCCCCCACTTAAAATGACTTGTAAAACAGGAATATCTAATTGTTGCCAAAAACTGGTTTGTTGATCTTCGCCAAATTTCGCTAAAGAAAAGCTAGTAGTATTTAATATCAGATCAATATCTTGACAATATTCAGAAACCTCTGCTTGCACTTCCTCTTGACTCAAAGCAGAGACAAAAATGGGAATCGGAAATAAACCACGCTGACTTAATTCCTCACATAATAAATCAATGGGGGCAATATTTCCAGCCAAATAATGAGCGCGATAAAATAAAATTCCGACATTTCCCCAACAATCTTCTTTTTTAGGTACAAAAGACGGAGAATAAACCCCAACCCGAGGCACTGTTTTGACCGCAGGGGGTTGATAGTTTTTCCCACAACCTAAATCAGCAATAAATTGTAAGCCATGACGACAATTTTCCACGCCGCCTTCATTGAAGTATTGCCAAAGTTTATTGACAGCAGAAAGTGAGACAGTAGAATGGCTAGTTAAAGTGGGATCAGCGCGATCGTCCCCCGGTAAAACAAACAAAAATGCCCCATTTTCTTCCGCAGTTTCTTTCACCACTTCCAAGCCATAAGACCAATAAGCGCGTCCCCCTAAAAGCCGTAAAATAATCACCCTAGCTTGACTTAAAACGCTCTCTGCATAGGTATCAATGCTCAATTCCTGCTGTAAATTGAGGATATTTGCCACTCGCACTGCTGGAAACTCTGAGGGAAGCTGAGAAACAGCAGTTGCTAACATTTGAATATCAGTGTCAGCAGCGGTTAAAACAACAAT
>JBKHER010000277.1:0-3790 GCA_046540715.1 Halothece sp. | reverse complement strand
ACAATACAACAGATAAAAAGTGAAAGTGAACTACCATAAGAAATAGTGAGTCAAAAGGAGAAAAGGTAGATGACAGTCGCAGTTGAGCAACTGATAACCCCCCAAATCAATCGACCCGCCCGTTATTTGGGAAACGAACAAGGAACAAAACACAAACCCTGGGATAGCGCGATCGTGCGCTGGGTTCTCACCTACCCCGAAATCTACGAAGTGGGTGCATCAAACTTGGGTCATGTGATTTTATACAATATTCTCAATGCTCAACCCCGTCAACTCTGCGATCGCGCTTATCTTCCCGCTTCTGATCTCGCTTCCAAACTCCGAGAAACCAATACCCCCTTATTTGCCTTAGAAAACCGTTGTCCCGTCACCGAATTTGATATTTTAGGCTTTAGTCTTAGCTATGAACTAGGGGCGACCAATATCCTAGAAATGCTCGATCTGGCTAACATTCCCCTCACATGGCAAGAACGAGAAAACGGCGATTATCCCCTAATTTTTGCAGGGGGACAAACTGCAACCTCCAACCCTGAACCTTATGCCGACTTTTTTGATTTTATCGCCCTTGGAGACGGAGAAGAACTCCTCCCAGAAGTAGGATTAATCATCGAAGAAGGAAAAGCAGAAGGGCTGAGTAAAGAAGAATTACTGTTAGACTTAGCGCAAGTGCCTGGGGTTTATGTGCCACGATTCTATCAAATGCACGAAGATGGGTCAGTTCATCGCACCCGTGAGGATGTTCCTGAAAGAATTATTCGGCGGGTAGCCAAGCCCATGCCCGCCTATTCCATTGGCTTAGTTCCCTATGTAGAAACAGTACATGATCGCCTCAGTGTTGAAATTAGACGGGGATGTACCCGTGGCTGTCGCTTCTGTCAACCTGGAATGCTGACTCGTCCCGCCCATGATGTGGAACCGGAACAGGTGGTAGAAACCATTGAAAAAGGCATTCGGGAAACGGGTTATAATGAGTTCTCCCTGCTTTCTCTGAGTTGTTCTGACTATCTTTCCCTCCCTGCAGTGGGGATGGAAATTAAAAACCGTCTTCAAGATGAAAACATCTCTCTGTCTCTCCCGAGTCAACGGGTTGATCGCTTTGATGAGAATATCGCCAACATTATCGGGGGAACACGAAAAAGCGGTTTGACATTCGCACCAGAAGCGGGAACGCAACGGATGCGTGATGTGGTGAATAAAGGCTTAAGTAATGAAGAACTCTTGCGGGGAGTCAAAACTGCCTTTGAACAAGGCTGGGATAAAGTCAAACTTTACTTTATGATTGGCTTACCCGGGGAAACGGATGCTGATGTGATTGGGATTGCGGAAACGATCCGTTGGTTACGACAAGAATGTCGGATCAAAGGACGGAAACGCCTTGACTTTAATGTTACTATTTCTAACTTTACCCCAAAACCTCACACGCCTTTCCAATGGCATTCTGTTTCCACTTCAGAATTTATCCGCAAGCAAGAGTTATTAAAAAATGAATTTCGACGGATGAAAGGGGTAAAAGTGAACTTTACCGATGTGCGGATTTCGGCAATGGAAGATTTTGTGGGACGCGGCGATCGCCGTTTAGTGTCTGTGGTACGTCGGGCGTGGGAACTCGGCGCTGGTATGGATGCTTGGTGGGAAAGTTTAGAAAAAGCATTTAATGCTTGGGAAACTGCCATTTCTGATTCGGGTTTAGACTGGAAATATCGCAAAGTCGAGAATGGCGAATGGGATTGGGAAACCATGGAAAAAGGCACGTATCAAGATCGCCTTGATGCCTCACTCCCTTGGGATCATATTGACACGGGAATTGATAAAAACTGGCTGAAAGAGGACTTAAAACGGGCGTTAGAAGCAACGATCGTTCCTGATTGTTCATACTCTGGCTGTTCCCATTGTGGCGTATGTGGGATTGATTTTGGTCATAATATCGTTGTCGAACCGCCAGAAATTCCCAAGTTTGAAGGGCATTTTCAACCCGATCAAACTCGTAATCAGCGCATCCGAGTACGATTTAGTAAGGAAGGGGAAATGCGCCTTGTCAGTCATTTAGATTTAGTCCGTCTCTTTGATCGCGCTATTCGACGGGCAAAACTTCCTATTTCTTTTACAGGTGGGTATCATCCCGGACCCCGTATTAGTATTGCTAATGCTTTATCTTTGGGAATGACCAGTAGTGGAGAAATTGTCGATTTTGATCTTACCCAAGAGATGGACTTAGAGACATTTCGCGATCAACTAGCAACGCAACTTCCCACAGGAATTAATGTTAATTCTGTTGAAGCAGTTAGCTTGAAAGATTCTGCAACTGGTTTGTTAGACCAAGCTGAGTATTTTGTCACTGTAGAAGCATCACAATCGGTAACAGAAAGCCAGTGGAAAGAAACCTTGCAAAATGTTTTAGATCAAGAGGAAATTCTCTGGGAAAAAACGACTAAATCGGGGAAAAAGAAAACCCTAAATCTGCGCGATCGCGCTTTTGAAATTTCCTTCGTGGAACAACTTGATGAACACACAGCCAAACTCCGTTATGTAGGAAGCTGTCGCAATGATGGGACACTGCTTAATCCAGAACACTTTGTCTATATGTTAGAACAAGTAATGGGATTAGACTTACAATTAAGTCACGCCCATCGTCAACAATTAATCCTGCAAAACTAATCATTCATTATCGGGTGGGGAATGCTCACCCGACGATAACTTTTGTGATCATAATTTTAAATTGTCCTATTTTTACTGTCATTTTTTATGCAATGGAAACCAATCGAAGATTTACCTAGTGACTGGCAAAAGTGGAAAAATCCTGAACTACCCCCTTTAGTTACTGTTTGGAATGAACAAGCCGAGCGATTGCGTAATTCTGGTGAATTTAAAACTTATATGGAAAAATTGCGTCGTGAAATTGCCATTGAAACAGGAATTATTGAAAAGTTATATACTCTCGATCGAGGTATTACTCGTTTATTGATTGAACAAGGTATCAATGAATCCTTAATTCCTCACGGAGCAACTGATCGTCCAGTCAGTCAGGTAATTGCTTTAATAAGAGACCAAGAAGCGGCGGTTGAGGGTTTATTTGATTTTGTAGGTGGACAACGTACTTTATCCACATCTTATATTAAGCAATTACATCAGCTTTTAACTCAACATCAAGATAGCACTGAAGGATTAATTCCCTCTACCAATGAAGTCATTCAAATCAAACTAATTAAAGGAGATTGGAAACAACAACCTAATAATCCGATGAGAATGGATGGTTCGATTCACGAATATTGTCCTCCTGAACAAGTTGCTTCAGAAATGGACAAATTGATTAATTTACATCAAGAGCATCAAATTATTCCCCCTGAAATCGAATCAGCTTGGTTACATCATCGTTTTACACAAATTCATCCTTTTCAAGATGGTAATGGTCGAATTAGGTTTATAGTCATTCCAATTAATTTCCGTAGTGCGACCGTCTCGGTCGCTAGCAGGGAGCAAGATGCTCCCACTACGTCTCACCTGATGGTTTTTATTTGGAATTACTATAACATCAGAACAAATTGCTGAAGCTCTTGATTTACCCTTAGATGAAGTAGAAAATATAATGGAAATGTAGGCTCTTCTAGAGCAAAGCAAAACCCAACAAAACAATGATTAATGAAGTTGTAGATAACTATAAAATCTCCTTTCAATCCGAGTCTTATATTAATTGGATTAACGATTTACTTAAACCAAGGATTAATCCTAAACTTCCTGTTGTTGTAGATTTATTTGCAGGTTGTGGAGGATTAAGTCTAGGTTTTGAAGCACA
>JBKHER010000276.1:0-3799 GCA_046540715.1 Halothece sp. | reverse complement strand
GTCTCGGTGGCTAGTATAGCAGTTCTAATTCATTTGTAAAAACTTGATTCACCGTTTTTAGCTTGTTTCCCCCCTTTCAAAGGGGGGCGAAGGGGGGATAGTTTACAATTCATTTAGTAGGGCTATAGAGAGCAAGATGCTCTCACTACTTTTCACCTGATGGTTTTGATTTGGAATCACTATACTTACTTCTCTTGCCAAATAACGAATAAGAATTAGTCTGAAAAAGTCGCTACTAAACTCATTACTGCAATCGGTGCTGTAACCGCCCGTAAAATTCGTTTCCCTAGGGAAACCAGCTGAAATTGAGCTTCTTGGGCTTGTAATATTTCTGATTCTGTCCATCCCCCTTCACAACCTGTGGCAATCACTAAGGGTTGGTTAATAGTGAGTTGAGACGGTAAGATTTCACTAAGTACAGGAACTTCATGGCGGGCGGTGCAAAAATAACCTTGATAGCCAGAATACTCCCTTAGGGCTTGAGTAAAAGAAATCGGAGATTCTATGCTAGGGACGATCGCGCGTTCCGATTGTTCTGAGGCTTCAGTGGCAATCCGTCGCCAACGGGCTAATTTATTGGGACTGGGATTAATAACCGTTCGTTCACTCAACATGGGAACAATGCTTGTGACACCAAGCTCAGTACAACAACGGACAATTTCATCAAACCCTTGTTTTGGCAATGAAATTAAAAGCGTGACATTCACAGAAAGCTCAGTGTTCATAGTAATGGGAGCAACAATTTTGGCTTGATCAGGGGTTAATTCCACAATCCAAGCCATTCCGGTTCCCGTCAGAGCAATCGCGCGATCGCGCTTTGATAAGCGTAACACACGCCGTAGATAATGAGTCTGAGCTTCCGTCAGTTGAATCCACTCTCCCTGCTTTTGGTGAGATGCAATGACAAACCGTTGATACTGCAAACCTTTTCGTTAATCAAAGACAGCATCACTATTTTAAGCAGAAGCCGTAGAAATGGCACTGATTTGACGTTCCCAAGCCTTCCCTTCATAACCATAGGAAAACTGCTGGGGATAGAGAATTTCTGCTAATATCTCCAAAGAATTCACTAAGCGGGGGCCAGGACGATTAAAATAGGCATTACCATCAGTAATATAAACTTGATTATTTTTGACCGCTTTTAAGTTTTGCCAATCCGAGTGAGTAGCTAACGTTTCCGCTTCTTGGCGAGTGCGTTCCAAATCAAAGCCACAGGGAGTAATGATGATAAAATCAGGATTAGCGTTAATTAAATCTTGCCATTGCAGATAGCGCGATCGCGCTCCCGTTTCATCCAGCACCGGTTCCCCACCAGCTAATTTAATCAACTCGGGAATCCAATTCCCTCCCGACATTAATGGATCAATCCACTCAATGAAAGCTACTCGGGGGCGATTTTCGGTTGGAATTTCCTCCGTAATGCGAGTACAAGCATCCACTCGCGCTTGTAAATCCGCCAACGCCTGTTCGGAATCAATTCCAAGGCGATCAGCTACCTTTTTCATATCCGCCCAAACTTCCGTTAAAACATTCCCCTGTAAGGAAATAATTTCCGGTTGGCTAGAAACAAATTGCGAGGTTGCTTGTTGTACCTGCGCTATACTTACCGCACAAGCATCACATTGATCTTGAGTAATCAGATGAGTTGGTTGGAGTTGTTCTAAAACATCCATTTTAATCTCATAAATACTCAATGCAGATTGCATTAACTGTTGAACATCTTGATCAATTTCCCCACTCTTTTTTTGGGAATTTAAACGGGCTTGAGTACAAACAGGTAAAGACTGGACCGATGGCGGATAATCACACTCGTGGGAACGCCCCACTAAATAATCCGTCAAGCCTAAAGCTGCAACCGTTTCCGTCGCGCTGGGTAAGAGAGAAACAATTCGGAGAGCGTTTGTGGTTGTCATAATTAATATGGAAAGAGGATTGAGTTAACAGCAGAGAGGAAAATGATGTGATGTAGCGAAAAACATCCTTGTCTCCTTTGTAGCGAATATTCACCAATGCGATCAATTTTTTCTATCTTCAGAAATAGAGTGGCTAAATTTTTAAGGGAATCATGGGCTCAATAATTAGTAAAGAGATCTGGGTTAAGGGGAATTGTTGCTTATAGTGATTCCCAATCAAAACCATCAGGTGAAAAGTAGTGAGAGCATCTTGCTCTCTACTAGCGACCGAGACGGTCGCAGGACTAGCAACCGAGACGGTCTAGACCGAGAGGGTCGCAGGACTAGCGACCGAGACGGTCGCACTACGGAAACTAATTGGAATGATATCAAATCCGTTTGATTAATTGGCATAGCGAGCAAGATGCTCGCACTCCTCAAACGATTGGTAAGTGTAGTGGGAGCGTCTCGCTCCCTAACTCCAAAATCAGGGTTAATTTCTCGGATTTGATATGACTATAAACTGTTAGAACTACTCTAGAAGAGCCAAATTCTTGAAATTTGTGCTAAGGAGATAACTTTGCTTTCTTGGCGCGAGTTTCTTCATACCAATTCGCCAGTTGGGGAGTCCACTCTTGAAAATGTTGAAAGAGCAATTCACAGAATTTTTGCGCTTCTAACTGAGCATCTTTTTTCCAGCGTAGATCAAGAAGGTGCATCAGCGATCGCGCATTACAACTCATCACAAAATGCTGTCGCGCATCAAAGGGAATAATTCCTCGGGCGTGTTCTTCAGCTAGCCCTTCATTAATCCGTTGTTGATAGCGTTTACAGGCTTCTAGACACCATTCTAAATCAGCTTTCCGTTGTTTTTCTGTGTAAGAATAGCGTTTTCCCTGACGATTGGTATAGTCTCCCACGGGGCGTAAATAAAAGACTTCTTCTACATCTCGTTTTCCTTCTGCAACCTCTAAAATACGTTGACCTGTATACCGAAAAGATTGAACATCGAATGAGATTCCAACTCTGTGAGTGCGAATTTGTTGCATCATGGAGTGAGGAAAAAAGCCAACATTAAAGGTAATTTGAGGATGTTCTAGGGGGCCATAATGTCCTCGTTCTCCTGCTAATAAATACTTAATAACATTTTCCCCTGCTTTCGCTTCATCGGGAGCGCGATCGCGCTGATCCCAGACAAATTCCTCGGCATAATCTTGGTGCATTGCTAACCACATGACTTGTTGGGGATTTGGCGTTGCTTTAATCACTTCAATTCTAAATTTATCCATAACTTTGTTCCTTTTAAATTAAATTCCTACTCGTATTACTCAATACAGGCTGTACATTATATTACTTTTGCAACAGTTCAAAAAATCTTGCTTTGTCAATACCAATATCTTGAATAATTCCCAACAGTGTCCCTTTTTTGATGTTCTTTCCAGAATGGATAGGTAAAACAACTCTACGTCCTTGAATATTTTTATAAATTGCATGACTCCCTTTTTGCCGATCAAGATAGAAATTTAGTTGTTTCAGGACTTTAATAACATCTTTAGCAGTAACACTGGGATCATTACTCATAGAGAAATAGTTACTGGTTTAACAATTAAATCCTCTTTAGGAATTGGTTGATTATCTGCCATTAAACTTTCTAGATATAATTCAATTGCTTCTGTAATATTCTCAATTGTCTCTTCAAAGGTATCGCCTTGCGAATGACACCCCTTTAGCATAGGACAAAAAGCATGATATCCTCCATCCTCTTCTTTCTCTAAAATGACAGTGTAATTATAAATTTGCTGGTTGTTGTTACTCATATATTTAATCGCGCTGATCCCAAACAAATTCTTCTGCATAATCTTGGTGCATTGCTAACCACATGACTTGTTGGGGATTTGGCGTTGCTT
>JBKHER010000275.1:0-3809 GCA_046540715.1 Halothece sp. | reverse complement strand
AACTCACCTTATATCCCTGCTCTAAAGAGACAGGGTTTTACGGCGATCATGATAACCAGCCAAAATATATATATTACTGGTTCGATCATCTACGCAAATAAGATGTATCGGTTGTAGCATGACATAAGTTAGCTGATAACAGAGACGATATAAGTTCTCTAACTGTTTAACAGTAGGCATATTGGCAAACTGAGATTACTACTAATTTTAACAATCATTGCCTAAATTTGGGTAACAAAAAACCCCCACTCATGACGAGAAGGGGGAATGATTAGATCAGAGTAATCACTCTAATTTACACAGCAGCCGTTGCTTTCAGTGCTTTTTTGAGAACCTCAACTTTATCAGTACGTTCCCAAGGCAGATCAAGATCAGGTCGTCCAAAGTGACCATAAGCCGCCGTATCTTGATAGAAACGTCCATTACGCTGTTTGGGAATAGATTGCAAGTCAAACGCTTGAATAATACCAGCAGGACGAAGTTCAAAGTTTTCGCGAATGACTTCCAGTAACTTGTCTTCATCAACTTTACCAGTACCAAAGGTTTCAACAAAAACGCTAGTAGGACGGGCGACTCCAATGGCGTAGCTAAGTTGAACTTCGCATTTATCAGCCAAGCCAGCTGCCACAATGTTTTTCGCAACATAACGGCTAGCATAAGCCGCACTGCGGTCAACTTTTGTGGGATCCTTACCAGAGAAAGCACCACCGCCATGACGAGAATAACCACCGTAGGTATCCACGATAATTTTACGTCCCGTTAAGCCAGCATCTCCCTGAGGGCCACCGACAACAAATTTACCAGTGGGGTTCATTAAGTATTTGGTACTGTCATCGGGCTTAATGTCGATATCCTCAAAGATGGGAAGGACAACTTCTTTCCAGAGATCCGCTTTAATTTTATCGTGAACGGTTTTTTCGTCGGTGCTACCCGCAACTTCAGGATCATGCTGTGTGGAAAGCAAGATAGTGTCAATGCGAACCGGTTTCCCATCTTCGTAAGCCACACTCACCTGACTTTTTCCATCAGGGCGAAGATAATCAAGAGTCCCATTTTTACGTACTTTCGCTAACTGGCGAGTGAGACGGTGAGACAAGCTAATGGGTAATGGCATTAATTCTGGGGTTTCGTTGCAAGCAAAACCAAACATTAAGCCTTGGTCACCGGCTCCAATTTGATCCAGTTCATCATTACTCAATTCGCGGCTTTCTTGGGCACTAGTTACCCCTTGCGAAATGTCTGGAGATTGTTCATCAAGGGCGATGAGAACAGAACAGCTATCAGCAGAGAAGCCATTATCGGCATCAGTGTAGCCGATTTCTTTAATTTTATCCCGTACTAAGTTTACAAAGTTTACCTGTGTTTTGGAGGTAATTTCCCCTGTCACTAGCACTAACCCGGTGTTAACAACAACTTCCGCTGCCACACGGCTTTTGTCGTCTCCAGCGAGTAAGGCGTCAAGAATTGTATCGGAAATCTGGTCACAAACCTTATCAGGATGACCTTCTGTTACCGATTCAGAACTAAAAATATACTTACTAGACAAGTGATTTTTCCTCCTAATCGAAATTCAACAGTCTCTCAGCAACCGAATGGATGACAATAAGTAAGAAGTTGCCATCATAGAGGTTGCTACTGTGGCTCATAACTGGGTGCTAAGAACCTTTGCTTTAGTTTTTTCACTTACTTATCCATAGCCACTATACCAGATAGCTGCTTATGAGTCATATTTTCGCAAAAATTAATCAAAATGTTAGACAAAAAAAATGGGATGAGACTCGCTCACCCCAAAGGTTTGATCCCCCATTCTCCCTCTTAGTAAGGGAAAGGGGAAATGAATTAGAAGTGCTATCTGATTAGTTATTGGCGTTTAGTGCAGGGTTAGATTGACTGCCAAGATTGATTTTTACAGGACGATTGACCGCTTCTTCTACTTTCGGGAGTCGTAGCGTTAAAATGCCATTACTATAGTCTGCTTCGACTTTATCTTGTTGGATCCCGACGGGCAACCCGATGGTGCGACTAAACTGACCGTAGCGAAACTCGGAATGATAGAGGTTTTGATTGTTGTTATCTTGTTCGTGGCGATATTCACCGTTGATGGTGATAGAATCGCGAGTTGCACTAATATCGAGGTTATCGGCGTTAATGCCGGGTAGTTGTGCTTTTAGCACTAAGTTTTCCCCAGCGTCGTGTAGTTCTACTGCCGGTTGCCAGGGTTGCTCTCTATAAGGATTGTAATCGTTTACCTCATCAAAGAAACGATCCATTTGACGACGGAAGGATTCAAGTTCTGCATAAGGATTCCAACGAACTAATGCCATACAGTTTCACCTCCTAGATTAAGGTTTTTCACTGCTTTACCTTTCAATTCTTATGATTACAAAAGAATGTCTAATTGTCGGTGTGGTTTACCCGACAGCAATCAGTAGGTGTTCCCCAACAATTGACAATTCCCAAGGAAGGATTAACAATTAGGGAAAAAGTAAGTAGAGGTAATCAGTGGCGGGTTCGGCAATTATTTCTCCTGAGGTTTCTTGGGCTGATTTGCAATTATCCCAACCTTTATCTTTGGGGGTAATGGCTTCGGGAAAGGGAAGTAATTTGGTGGCGGTGGCAAGCGCGATCGCGCAAGGAAAACTTAATGCGACCATTAAAGTCGTCATCTATAATCAAGCCCAAGCGAAGGTGAAAGAAAAGGCAGCAGAATTTGGGATTCCGACAGTCTTCTGTAACCATCGTGATTATGCTACTCGTGAAGCGTTTGATCAGGTGTTAGTCGAAACCCTCAAGGCGCATCAAGTGGATTGGGTGGTGATGGCGGGATGGATGCGAGTCGTTACCCCTGTGTTAATTAATGCTTTTCCTGATCATGTTATTAATATTCATCCCAGTTTATTGCCCAGTTTCAAGGGGATTAATGGGGTAGAAAAGGCCTTAAATGCGGGGGTAAAAATTACAGGTTGTACTGTGCATTTAGTTCGCCCTGAAGTGGATAGTGGTCCGATTTTGATGCAGGCAGCCGTTCCCATATTAAAGGGAGATACCGCCGAAACGCTACACCAACGGATTCAACAGCAGGAACATCAGATTTTACCCCGCGCGATCGCGCTAGCAGCCCACCAAGAATGAGGGGTAAAATTTAAGTTAGACTTTTATCGCTGATGCCATGCCGATTTATTTCTATAAAGCCGATCAACCTTATGGTTGCTTTTCTAATTTTTCTCCTCATCACGTAATTATAGACGGTAAAAAATGGCCAACGGTGGAACATTATTATCAAGCCCATAAACTATTAGGAACGCCTGATGAACCTTTAATGGAAGTGATTCGTTATTTGGAAACTCCAGAAGAGGCAGCCGCAACAGGGCGCGATTGCGATCGAATAATTCGCCCAGACTGGAAGACAGCTAAACGAGAGGTAATGTGGCGGGCGGTTTTCACCAAGTTTCTCAGTCATGAAGATGCCCAAAAGACGTTACTAGAAACAGGAGAAGAATTATTAGTGGAAGACTCGCCACGGGATTATTATTGGGGAATCGGAAAAGATGGCAGCGGCGAAAACCAACTGGGGAAAATGCTAATGGAAGTTCGGGCTTATTTGCGAGAAAAGTTATCTCATTAACCTTCTTATACCATTTTTAAGAATTAGTGCTACACACCAACCCATTGTTCGGTTAGGGGGGATAAAGGGGGGTTGACTTTTCCGAAACGGTATTAATTTTCTAGGCTAGGATCAAACATATCTTTCCTAATTTTGAAGCCCTATGTACCCAAGTCATCCCTCTCAATCAGGAAAAGAAACCCTC
>JBKHER010000274.1:0-3810 GCA_046540715.1 Halothece sp. | reverse complement strand
GGGGGGTGAGGGGGGAATTGAAGGGGGGTACTTTTTACAAATGAGATCATATTGCTATATCAGTTTGATACAATAGGGAAAATAGTTATTTACGCCTGAAACAATTAAACCTAGCACTAATTAATTAAAATGACTTGATCTTTTCAATCAAAAAATCTAAATTATCAAAGATAACCGTTTTCAGCAAGAAAAGAAAGGCTAATCTCACTTTCAGGGGTCTCACCTGAGCGATGATTGAGCAATTTGTTAACATACTTCCCTAAAATATCACTTTCGATATTTACCCAATTGCCCTCTTGCAAACTCGAAAGATTCGTTTCTTGATAGGTTAGCGGAATTACCGCACATTGAAACCAACTGCCATGGGAATCACACTCAGCAATGGTTAAACTAATGCCATTAATGGCAATACTCCCTTTCGGGATTAAATAACGGGCAATATGATCATTCCATACCTGAGAAAGTCCACTGACAGCACCAAATGTCATTTCCCAACTGCGTTCAGTTGCCACAGATTTAATTAAACGCCCCACTCCATCCACATGACCGGTGACAAAATGTCCCCCTAATTTTGCACCCACTTGCAGTGACGGTTCTAAATTAACATAAGCACTGCTTTCACTGCGAGTTCCTAAGGTTGTGCGCTGAAGCGTTTCTGGAGAAGCTGTGGCGACAAAGCCATCAGGTAAAAGATTTTCGACAGTTAGACACACCCCATCAACGGCAATGCTATCCCCCAAAATTAGGTTTTCAAGGAGGGAATGAGCTTGGGCGGGGGGAATACTAATTTTAAATCGATCGCGCCCAAGAGACTGTATAATGCCTTGTGCTTGAATTAATCCTGTAAACACAGCTTGATCCTTAGAAAATGGGATTTAACGACTGAAAAAGAAAAATTAACGCCGATTTTGGACAAAGACAGAAGTAGGAGGAAAACCACTGAGAAAGTACAATAGACAATGATCGGTGCTTAAAATTAGTGTACCGCATCACTCAATAATCAACACCAATGCTGATAGCAATCAAAAAGAGGCGAAGCTGATGATCGAAATGAAAGTTGCCGGAATTGCCTTAGATGCCGTAACGCGAAGCCCGATCGCGCTTTTAAAAGATGGCTCGGAGCGTCGGGCGCTCCCTATTTATATCGGACAAGATCAAGCTAAGGCAATCATGGCGGCGATTGAAAACCAAACCCCTCCCCGCCCCCTCACTCATGATCTCATGGTCAATATTTTTGACAGTTGGGAAATGAGTGTTACTCGGATTATTATTCATGCCTTACAAGATAATACCTTTTATGCCCTTTTGTGCCTGCAACAGGGAGAAAATACCCGTGAAATTGATTGTCGTCCCAGTGACGCGATCGCGATCGCCGTTCGGACTAATGCTACAATCTGGGTAATGGAAGAAGTCATCGCAGAAGCCTCCATTCCCGTAGATCGAGATGCCGACGAAGAAGAGAAAAAAGCCTTTCGAGAATTTATTTCTAACCTCAGTCCCGAAGACTTTATTCGTGGGGGATCATCGAAAAACAACGAAGAATCAAGTTAATCATGGAATATCGGCGGTTCGGTCAAACCAATCTTCCCATTTCCGTCTTTTCTCTAGGAACCATGCGTGGCTTAAATGACCCCTCCTCATTCACTGCTGTTCTGCAAAAAGGACTACAATCTGGAATTAACCATCTTGAAACCGCTGCTGCCTACGGGAAAAGTGAACAATACATTGGTCAAGCCCTGAAACAACTTGAGATTCCCCGAAAAGATTTCTACCTCACCACCAAATTTTCTCCCACCCCTGACCCCGAAAAAATTGCCACCCAACTTGAAAATAGCCTAGAAAAGTTACAAGTTGATTATATTGATAACATTGCCCTTCATGGCATAAACACCGAAGAACATCTGCATTGGATAACGCAAGACAATAGTTGTTTACGTCCCCTACAACAAGCCCAAAAAGAGGGGAAAATTAAAAATATTGGCTTCTCCACCCATGCCCCATTAGAGACAATTCTCGCCGCCCTCAAAACCAACTTATTTTCCTTTGTTAACCTTCATTACTACTACTTTTGGCAACGGAATGATCCAGCCGTTTCCCTCGCCTACGAAAAAGATATCGGTGTTTTCATTATTTCTCCCACCGATAAAGGGGGACAGCTTTATGCCCCACCCGAAAAATTAAAACAATTATGCGCTCCCTTTTCTCCCCAATGGTTAAATTACCGATTTCTCCTCAGTGATCCTCGGGTAAGTACCCTAAGCCTCGGGGCAGCCACTCCTGATGAATTATCCCCCGCCCTAGAAGTCGGTCACGATATCTCTCCTCTCAAGCCAGAAGAACAAACAGCTTTGAGGCGATTAGATCAAGAATTAGAAACCGCTTTAGGAGAGAATAAATGTAGTCAGTGTTATGAATGCTTACCCTGTCCAGAAGAAATCAATATTCCCGAAGTGCTACGGTTAAGAAACTTAGCTGTCGCCTATGAGATGAGCAGTTTTGGGCAATATCGTTACGGAATGTTTGAAAACGCAGGTCATTGGTTTCCAGGGAGAAAAGGCAATCGTTGCACGGAATGTGGAGACTGTCTCCCCCGATGTCCCGAAAACTTAGACATTCCGAAATTACTTCAAGATACCCACCAAAGACTTAACGGTTCTCCTCGTAGAAGGTTATGGGAGGAATGAGGAATCTGATACAGTTAAGCACAGATAAGAGATGTGAGGAAATATCAATCGTGTTTAATCAAAAGAAAATCACTCAATGGGCAAGAACTGTCTGCTGTGGACTTCTAATTGGCTTTTTAGCCCTCGGACTAATTAGTTGCGGTGGCGAGAAAACCCCTAAAACTGAAGAAACCAAAGAAATTTCTAAGCCCAAGCCAGCCCTAACAGAAGTCGCCCCCCCTGCTATTTTCGAGGAATTAGGAAAAACTCTAGATAACTATCAACCACAAGTTTCTATTATTAGCCCTAAAAATGGAGAAACCATTGAAGATACTCGCGTCAGCATTGAAGTCGATGTCAAAGACTATCCCCTATTCAAAAACGAAGAACTAGGAATGGGGCCCCATCTTCATGTCATTCTTGATAATGAACCCTATCGTGCAGTTTATAATGCAGACGAACCGATTATTTTTGAAGACCTTTCTCCTGGAACCCATACCATTCGGATGTTTGCCTCTCGTCCTTGGCATGAGAGCTTTAAAAATGAAGGGGCTTATGCTCAAGTTACCTTTAATTTATTTACAGAAACCGCTAATAACAATCCTGATAGACAAAAACCGCTTTTAACCTATAGTCGTCCCAAAGGAACTTATGGCGCTGAACCCATCTTACTGGATTATTATCTTACCAATGCCCCTATAAGAGTCTTTGAACAAGAGAGTGATGCTGAGGTAGAAGTTAATCCCTCTTCTCAGAAAGAATGGCGTGTCCGTGCTACCATCAACGGCGAAAGTTTTATTATGGATAGCTGGCTTCCCATCTATTTAGAAGGCTTTAAAGAGGGACGCAACTGGATTAAATTAGAGTTACTCGATGGCGATGGCAACTTGATTGCCAATGAATTTAATACTGCAGCACGACTATTCTCCTATAATCCTCAAGGAGAGGATACTCTCTCGAAGTTAGTACGAGGGGAATTAACAGCCCAAGAAGCTCGTGGTATTGTTGATCCAGACTATCAAATTCCTGAAGAGGAAGAAGTCTCCCCAGAAGAAACCCCTGAGGAAGCAGAATCCGTTACTGAACCTGAAGCTATCCCAGAGGAAGAAGAAACGACTCCTGAACCAGCTACGGAAGAACCCGAAGA
>JBKHER010000273.1:0-3886 GCA_046540715.1 Halothece sp. | reverse complement strand
TTACAAAGAACATCAGAATTGGGATAACCATTGCATCACTTTTTTGCCTAAAGAAACCCCGTTGAGGCGATCAATTTCTCGGACTCCTGTGGGACTGGTAACATTAATTTCAGTGAGATAACCACCGATGATATCAATTCCCACAAACCATAAGCCATCGGAACGGAGGGTAGGCGCGATCGCGCGACAAATTTCATGATCTCGGGTTGTAATCTCAGCAGCTGCAATCCGACCTCCGACTGCCATATTACCGCGAAAATCCCCTCCCGTGGGAATCCGATTCACTGCGCCAATGGGTTCTCCAGCTAATAAAATAATCCGTTTATCCCCATCTTTAGCTTCTGGGAGAAACCTTTGCACCATCACAGGTTCTTTTTCCTTCTGGGTACTAATTTCAATGAGAGAATTAAAATTTTTATCTCCAGCCTGCAAGAATAAAATTCCTTCTCCCGCTTTTCCCCCTAAAGGTTTTAAAACGGCTCCCCCTTTAGCCTCCACAAACTCTCGAATTACCTGCTTATCGAGACTAACAATGGTTTCTGGAATGACAGAAGGAAACTGCATCGCATATAGCTTTTCATTCGCTGCTTGTAACCCACGGGGCGAATTAATAACCAATGTCGGAGTGGGGGTTAATAAATCTAAAATCTGTGTTGCATATAAATAAGGAATGGTGACGGGGGGATCGGTTCGCATAAACACCGCATCCATCTTTGATAAGGGTTGCAATTCCCATTTCCCCAATTGATACCATTCTTTAGGTGCTACCCAGTGGTTATTTTCTAGTGTGACAGGATTGAGAGTGAGTGGTTGGAGTCGCCCCCAAGCCTGAGACTGCACAATACTTAAATAGGAAGCAGACGTTACCCAAACCTCATGCCCTTGGGCTTGCGCCGCTTCCATTAAAGCCACAGTTGTATCGTGAGTAGGATCAAGCTGGGGTAAGGGATCAATAATAAACGCAAGTTTCATGTAAGAGAACTCCAACCAACAATTATCTAATTTAAAATGGAATCCAACTTCCCTTCTTTTTCGAGAGCATATAGCTCATCACAGCCTCCAATGGAGGAATCATTAATAAAAATTTGGGGAAGGGTACGTTTACCATCAGCGCGTTGCGCCATTTGCTCTCTTGCTTGTTCATCCCCATCAATGCAGTATTCTGTAAAGGGAATCTCTTTTTCTGTTAAGAGAGCTTTTGCTCGCAGACAAAATGGACAGGAACTCCACGTATAAATTTCAACGTTTGCAGACATAGGATAATTTGCACTCTAATCACTTTCCTCGCCTATTATCTTAACTTGTAATGTTCCTTAATAATCAAAGAATCAAATTATGAGCATTAGTCAAACCCTGTGGCAACAAAACCAAGATCTCGCCGAAGCTAGCCTTAACCATCCTTTTGTCCAAGGAATTGCCGATGGAAGCCTGAAACAGGCTTGTTTTGCTTTTTATGTGGGGCAGGATGTGTTTTTTTTAGAATCCTTTGCTCGGGCTTATAGCATTGCTGCGGCCAAAGCGCCAGACTGGGAAGGTTTTAATTCTTTCCATGAACTCACAGGAGGGGTTTTAGAAGAATTAAATCTCCATCAAAGTTATGCTCAACAATGGGGAGTGGACTTAAAAGAAGTGACTCCCTCAGTGGCAACTCGCCGTTATACCGATTTTCTCTTGGCAACAGCTTGGGGAAAAGAGGTGGGGTTAACCGCTGCCGCGATGACTCCCTGTATGCGTCTTTATTATTTTCTTGGCACAGAATTAGCTAAAGATGGGGTGGGGAATCATCAATATAGTGATTGGATTCAAACCTATAGTAACCCTGAGTTTCAGGAACTAGTTAGCAACTTAGAAACGCTTGTTGATCGTTACGTTACAACGGAGGAAGAAGCGAACCATCATTACCGCTATGCCCTTCTCTGTGAGCGTGATTTCTTTGCGGCTGCTTGGGAAAGTCATTAGTTATTGGTTTACAAATAACAAACAACAAATAACGAATAACGAATAACAAATAACGAATAACGAATAAAATGAAGCTCCCACCGCGTCTATTACTTTTAATTTTAAGCATCAGTGTGGTGCTGGTGCTGATGATTTGGTTGGTGAGCGCGATTTACCAGCTTTATATCCAAATTGCTTTTACTGCGCCAATTTTAGCGAATTTACTGCTTTTATTATTAATGGGGCTGATTATCGCGCTAGTGGGTGGAGTGATCTATTATTTTCAAGGCGGATTTAAGGGTAAAGGGAAGAAGAAAAAGAAAAAACAGCATTCTAATATTAAAGTTCCAGAAGAGAAAAATGAAGCCGCTCAAGCAAATTTACAGGCGGTGAAAAAGCAAGTTGAACAAATCCAAGATGAAGTAGCCCAGCAAGCGTTATTAGAAAAATCTCAAGCCCTCGAAGCGAATTTTAGTCGTCAATCTTTCCAAGTGGTGGTTTTTGGGACGGTTTCGGCGGGAAAAACTTCTTTAGTGAATGCGTTAATGGGGCGCGTTGTTGGGGAAGTGAGTGCGCCTATGGGAACAACGAAGGCGGGGGAAACCTATCGTTTATCGTTACCTGATATTGATCAAGATATTTTAGTCACAGATACGCCAGGTATTTTAGAAGCAGGAGTCTTGGGAACGGATCGGGAAAAGTTAGCGCGAGAACTCGCCACGGAAGCGGATTTATTACTATTTGTGGTGGATAATGATTTACGCCAGTCAGAGTATGATCCTTTGTCGGTGTTGGCGGGAATTGGGAAACGATCGCTGCTGATTTTTAATAAAACGGATCTCTATACTGAGGAGGATCAAGAGACAATTTTAGAAAAGCTGCGATCGCGCACGAAAAATTATATTTCCTCTCAAGATGTCATTTCTATTGCGGCTAATCCTTCTCCCTTTCATACCGATAGTGGGGATACGGTGCAACCGGAACCTGATATTATGCCCCTAATCAAACGGGTAGCGGCAATTTTACGAGCCGAAGGGGCAGACTTAATTGCTGATAATATCTTACTGCAATCGCAACGGTTAGGAGAAGAAGCCCGTCGTCTCATTGATAGTCAACGTCGCCGTCAAGCAAATAAAGTCATCGAACGCTATCAATGGGTGGGCGCTGGGGTAATTGCGGTTACGCCACTTCCAGTGGTGGATATGTTAGGAACGGCTGCGGTTAACGCGCAAATGGTGGTGGAAATTGGGAAAATTTACGGCTGTGAAATTAATATGGATCGCGGACGAGAGTTAGCCTTATCTTTAGGAAGAACCCTCGTCAGTTTAGGGGTGGTGAAAGGGGTGATCCAAATGGTTTCGACGGCGTTACAGATGACCGTGGCGACTTATATGGTGGGAAAAGCGGTACAAGGAGTGAGTGCGGCTTATTTAACGCGCATTGCGGGAAAAAGTTTCATTGAGTATTTCCGTCAAGATCAAGACTGGGGAGACGGGGGAATGACAGAGGTGGTCAAACGCCAATTTCAACTTAATCGCCGCGATGAGTTTGTCAAATCCTTCCTGGGAGAAGCCATTGAAAAAGTGGTACAACCGTTAATGGATGAGGAGGAAGAAGACGCTGAGGAAGATCGCGAAGACAATCTAAAATCGGATGACACTGATTCGAGAAATGATGATTGGTCAACTCCACCAAAACAGAAACTAGAAGATTGGTAAAGCCTTGTCCGCTAATCAATCATCTAGTAAATTATCTAAAGCATCTTGTTTTTTCTCCTCTGATAATATATGGATGAGTCCCTCGAAAGACACGACTAGAGTTATAGTTATTCCAATTACTTTCCGTAATGCGACCGTCTCGGTCGCTACTAGGGAGCAAGATGCTCCCACTCTCAGCTTGATGGTTTTTATTTGGAATGATATCAAATCCGAGAAATTAACCCTGATTT
>JBKHER010000272.1:0-3894 GCA_046540715.1 Halothece sp. | reverse complement strand
AATAACCAATAACCAATAACCAATGGCATGAGTTCGGTAAAATATAATAGCTCACAATTGATGGAAACTATGGTTGATATTCAAGCCTTACGAGGAACAAGAGACATTTTACCTGAGGAGGTTAATTATTGGCAGGAAGTAGAAACCGTTGCCAAAAATATATTGACCCGTGCAGCTTATACTGAAATTCGTCCTCCGATTTTTGAACAAACCGCCCTCTTTGAACGGGGAATTGGGGAAGCTACCGATGTGGTCAGTAAAGAAATGTACACTTTTCGCGATCGCGGCGATCGCAGTTGTACCCTAAGACCAGAAGGAACAGCAGGGGTGGTTCGGTCTTTTATTGAAAATGGACTGCACAGCCAAGGAGTTCAACGTCTCTGGTATGCTGGCCCCATGTTTCGGTATGAACGCCCCCAAGCAGGAAGACAACGGCAATTTCACCAAATTGGGCTAGAATTGATTGGGTCTCCTTCTCCCCTCGCCGATGTAGAAACGATCGCGCTAGCAACGGATATTCTCAATACTTTAGGCTTAAAACAACTCACCCTACAATTAAACTCAGTGGGAGATGCCACAGACAGACAACGGTATCGAGATGCCCTCATTGCCTATTTAAAGCCTTATCAAGACAAACTGGATCCCGACTCCCAAGATCGTCTTACCCGTAATCCCCTACGCATTCTCGACAGTAAAGACGAACAAACCCAAGCCATCTTACAAGATGCACCGCGTTTAATTGATTATCTCGGAGAGGCTTCTCAACAGCATTTTGAGGAAGTGAAAGCCCAACTTAACGCCCTTGGCATTGATTATACAATTAATCCCAATTTAGTGCGAGGCTTGGATTATTACACCCATACTGCTTTTGAAATCCAATCGGAAGATTTAGGCGCACAAGCAACTGTTTGTGGCGGTGGGCGTTATGATGGCTTAATTTCTCAACTCGGGGGGAAAGAGACTCCCGCCATGGGTTGGGCGATTGGGATGGAACGGTTAATTCTCCTCTTAAAGAAACTTAAAGATGTCCCCAAACCACGCTTAGACTTTTATGTGGTGTCTCGCGGCGATCGCGCTCCCAGTCAGGCTCTAATTTTAGCGCAGAAATTGCGTCATCAAGGATTTAGGGTAGAATTAGACCTAAGTAATAGTAACTTCCAAAAACAGTTTAAGCGGGCCGATCGTCATGGCGCGATCGCGTGTTTAACTTTAGGCGATCAGGAAGTCGATCACGGAACCGTTAACTTAAAATGGATGGCAAGCCAAGAGCAATCTGTTATTGAACAAAGTCAATTACTAGCCGATTGCGAAAAACTCCATCAGCAAGTTGTTGAAGCTTCTTCGAGAGAATAACCCAAAAGAATCATGGCAAACTGGGAATTTTTTCTGCAAACCATTGGCGAAGAGAATTGGTTGAGACTCAACTCTACTCAGCCAGATCTTCCCAGTGGACATTATCGCCTTGCTGCCCGTGCGCCTCACCACGCCCAAGAATTAATTGAGGTTGAGGTAAAAACCCGTCAAAAAAAAGAAACTCTCACTCGCCAGCAAAAACAGCAACATTCTTGTCAGTTAGATCAAAATGGGTTTGGCATTTTAGTGAATAACATTCAATTAACCCCTGGGTTTTGGGAAATTCAATGTCGGCGAGAATTAATGAATGTTTTCACCGAACCAGACTGGGAAATCAAACTGTCTCTAAGAGTGACCTTACACTTAGAAAAAGCGAAAGGGAAACTAGCAACCCTTCCTAAAGAAGAAACTATGGAGACACTGCGATCGCGCTTAATTGAAAACGCCGATCAAATGTTAGAAGAAGTCGTCAGTGAGGTCTTCTCAGACATTAATTCCCATCTTCATTCAGCAAAAAATCCAAAAACCGAAAACTATTCCTTGCATCTTGATCAAGAAATCTTTACTACCCCTCTCAACAAACCCATTATTATTTCTGGGGAAATAGGTAGCCATCATTCCTCCCCTCCTGCGGAATTACGTCTTGATATCATTCTGCGCGATCCCAGAACTGGCGAAATGATTACCCAATTATCCCCTCGTCTTTTGACCTCTTCTTTTCCCTTTCCTTTTTGTTATTCTCTCACGATTTCCCATCCTTGCCATACCTATCTTTTACAAGGAGAAATTACCCTCACCGACGCAACTGAAAAAAACGCTTCTCAGGTTTTGGCGTATCAAACCTTTACCGTAACCGCCAATTGGGAACAACTAGAACCCCTTGTCGCCACCGCCATCACTTCCCCGAATACTTTCCATCCCCCAGCGCCGTTATCCCCCTTATCCGATCAAGAATCTTCATCTCAAAAATGGCGAGGAATTTTCCCCCCTCGCTTGGTTTCTAAATATAAAAAGAAAAAGAAAACGTCTCCTCAGTTACCGAACCTTCCCAATACTATTGTCAGGGAGAAAAAGCGCAAACCCAAGAAGGAATATGTTTGGTCGCAGCCAGATGATAAGGTAGCAGAAGAACCCAAAATTTTAGAATGGGAATTAATTCCCGAGTTAGTAATTACTTCAGAAGACAATAAAATGTAACGAGCGAATTAAAATGATGAATAATGATTGGACGAAAGAACTTTTTGAATTTTGTGAAGCCATTGGAGAAGAAATCGAGGGCTTTTTCTCCGAAGTTGAACAATTTGCCAATGAATTTCCAGAGTCTTTCGAGGAGGCTTTACAAGATATGGAAAATACAATTAATGAAGAAATTGAGATTTTCTTAAACGAGATTTATGAACCCTTATTTTGGGAGGAAGATGAAATAGAAGAGTTTGGAAATACTTCCAATTTTGGCTTTACCTCGAAAGTAACGCCCGATGAAAATACGCTTCCAGCTTGTCAAGGTTGTCGCCATTATCACGGTTATGTTTATGGGGGAAATCTCTTTGTTTGTGGGATGCACCCCTATGGCTGGGATGATGAAAATTGCCCAGACTGGGAAGCCCAATAGTGATTAGTGACCAAATAACGAATAACTAACTTAACCAGTTTTTAACCCGATTAACTGTTTTCCAATTTGGCTTTTTCGTTAAACCGTCGTCTAAGTTAGCGATAATTTCTTCTCGTAATTGGGAACTTAAAGCAATCATTTCTTGGGCGACTTCAATATGTTCTCGAACACCACTTTTTTCAGTTTCTAGTAATGCGATAGCAAGATTAACGCGAGCTTGGGGGGCTTGTTTATCGAATTTAACACTTTTTTGCGCGGCTTTCAGGGCAGCATTGGGCTTATCAGAAAGCAAATAGAGCCATGCTAAACTACACCAAATAGCGGAATTTTTGGGAGCGCGATCGCTGAGATCTTTAAAATAAGCAATTAAATCTTCTAAGGGTTCCCCTGCTTTGTATTTTTCCAACCCTTTTTCATATAATTCATTAATTGCTTCACCCATGATGACATCTCCTCAAACCTACTAAAAATAAAGATACTTCAATTGCCTTTAGAGGGTAATTCTACCAAAAAAGCTAACGAAACACAACCAAATTTTTAATAGCCATAAAGATTCAAAGATTCAGATAGAAGCGAACATAGCCAACTAGATATAGGGCATCAATCCCAATAATAACTCCCTTACTCATCCCCGATTTTACCAACCCTAAGGCAATGGGAGTAACACCGAAAACTAATATAGCAATCTGATCTGATTGGTAAAAAGCAGTTATCGGTTTAATCCCCCCTCACCCCCCTTGGTAAGGGGGGAATTAAAGGGGGGATCCTAGATAAAAATTTACAACTGGTAATCGCTAGATTCGTTTTTGGCGCGATCGCGTTACCGAGTAAAACCAGATTCACAATATAATGAGTGGGAGTATTCACAGCTTAAGTTTCCCTTGATTGGTGTCGGTTGGGTAAAACCTAACCTAAACCTCTGATCAATT
>JBKHER010000271.1:0-3947 GCA_046540715.1 Halothece sp. | reverse complement strand
GTCTCGCTCCCTAACTCCAAAATCAGGGTTAATTTCTCGGATTTGATATGAGATCGGGAGAAACCCCCCATCCCACTTTCATTCTTCCCCCCGAGAATGAAACAGCCCTAGGGATAAAGGGGGGTTGACTTTTCCGAAACGGTATAATTAAGCAAACATTGATCCATTTGAGTTCACTCTCCCCCCGTAATTGGTTCAGGAGAATGGGGTAAACAAATCAAATTATCTTCTACAATTAAAATCATTCCTTTCTGTTTGAGTTTTCCCATGAGACGAGTTACTGTGACTCGCGTTGAACCAATGGCGCTGCCAATTTGGGCGTGAGTTAGCGGAAAAGGCAGACAGTATCCTGCTTCGATGGCTTCTCCATGTTCTTCAACCAGAAGCGTAATAAAGCCTAGCAGTCGGTCAATGGTTTGTCGCTGTCCGAGGGTACTTAACCAAATTAATTTACGCTGGTGTTGGGCGCGAAATGCCTCTAGAACTTCCCAACGAAAATGGGGCCAGTTATCCAAATCTTGCCAATACAACCAGATCACAGAAGTCTGATCTAAATGAGCATAGGCTTGTAGGGCATAAGGAGATTGCGCCACAATTTCAAAGGGTTGACCCGGCCCAATAAATCCTAAAAAGGTTTCTCCTTCTCCTGAAAGAACTGTTTTTGTGGTGGTTATGTCTTTAGAAACCCCTGCTAAACGAATCACTCCACTTTGGACTAAATATAATAAACCAGGACGGGCGGGGATACGCTCATCTTTTAGAAAAGTTCTTTGCCGATAATGGTCTTGCGCCCAGTCAATAATGCGTTGCCATAAAAGTAGAGGACGAGTGCTATCAGAGGAAGAAGAAGACTGCATAGGCTTTTCTAAATTTTAAGTTAACGTCAATCATGCAAGTATCAAAATATACATTGAAAGGAACAAGGTCGTCAAGCGAATCACAAATATTTGTCGCGATCGAAGGGTTGCTTCAACAACAAATTAAGATTAGCTTAAGGGGGGGTGACAATAATGATTTTGAGCCGCCTCACTGTTGGTTAAAATTACAGAAAAATCAAATCAACTATCGGAGCGCGATCGCGCTTGCTTTCGGGGGAAAATACTCCTATCCCCCATCAACTCTAGCACAGCAACTAAGTACCTCCTTAAAACAACAACTGAATGTTAACTTTGTCCAAGTGAAAGTCACTCCCCCGGCGTGGCTTGATTTTAGAATCACTGAAACCGCCATTCAGCAATGGTTACAAGAGAACTTAAATGCCATTGCCCCACAACCATTTCCGCGCTCTATAAGCTCCCAAAACTCCTTCTCTGAGTATATTCGAGGACGTTGCTCTTCTATTTTAAACTTGGGAATCTCCGAAAGCATCATTTCTGAAACTCCTCATGATTGGAAAATTCCCTCTTTTCCCCATCAAAACTGGTTAACGGCTGCAGACTGGCAATTCCTCTCGCAATTAATGGCAACCATTGATGATTTAGAACGCCCCTCAGGGAAAAGGAAGCGAGGATTGTCTCTCCCTCAGTCTTTTGATCAGTTTTATCGTCACTGTCAAATTTTTAATCGTCAGCAACCCCACTTCCCTGAAATTTCTCAGCTTCGTTTATATTTAATCGCCCTCACCGAAGCGATTTTAAGATGTATGGGTAAGGGCTTGTTCTAAACGAGGCTGATCAACGCCTTTTTGGTTCAATAACAGCCATGATTGCATTAAGTCATGTCCTTTTACCTCTCCTGTTAACGCCGCCCGTAACGAGCGCATGAGGAAGCCTTTTTTCACTCCTTGTTCTTTGGTGACGGTTTTAATTAACTGTTTTGCATCGTCTTCGGTGAGTTGATCTTGTTGTTTCACCCCTTCGGCGATCGCTTCCAGCATTGGTTTTACGCCCTCTTGCTGCAGTTGGGATAAGGCTTCTTCATTAAATTCCACACTATCTTGGAAGAAAACTTGGGTTTGTTCTACGGCATCAGTGAGGCGGGTTAAACTGGGGGCAATGAGCGCGGTAACTTGTTCTAACCAAGGGCGATTATTTGCTAAATCAACCTGATAGCCAGCGTCTTCCCAGAACGGAACCAGCATTTCTAATAGTCGCGTGGCTTCCATATTGTGGATATACTGGCTATTAATCCAATCCAGTTTTGACCAGTCAAATTTGGCAGCAGATTTACTGACGCGATCTAAGCTAAAGGTTTTTGCGGCTTCCTCTAGAGTAAATAACTCTTCTGTGGAGTCGGGAGGAGTCCAACCTAACAATGTCATGTAGTTTGCCATAGCTTCGGGAACAAAGCCCATTTTGTAGAAGTCAGAAATGGCAGTAACATTATCCCGTTTGGACAGTTTTTGCCCTTGCTCGTTTAAAATTAAGGGCGTATGGGCAAATTCAGGGATTTCTCCCCCAAGAGCTTCATAAAGTAAAATTTGTTTGGCAGTGTTGGCAATGTGATCTTCACCGCGAATGACATGGCTAATATTCATGTCCATATCATCCACAACCACCGCTAGGTTATATAAGGGTTGTCCTAAGTCTTCCCGACTACTCGCCCGTGCGATGACCATGTCTCCGCCGAGATCGCTTCCTTTCCAAGTTAGCAACCCCCGAATGTGATCTTTCCAGAAGATTTCGCGATGATCGTCAATTTTGAAGCGAATAACGGGCTTTCTTCCTTCGGCTTCAAAGGCTTTTTCCTGTTCTGGGGTTAAGTCACGGTGACGGTTATCGTAGCGTGGGGCTTGGTTTCGGGCTTTTTGTGATTCTCGTAGTTGATTTAATTCTTCTTCTGTGGTATAGCAACGGTAAGCATAGCCTTTGTCGAGGAGGGTTTGGACGGCTTGCTTGTAGAGGTGCATCCGTTCGGTTTGAAAATAGGGCCCCTCATCCCAATTTAATCCCAGCCAAGTGAGTCCATCTTTGATATTCTGGGTATATTCAGGGCGCGATCGCGCTTGGTCAGTATCTTCTACTCGGATCATAAATGTTCCGTTATGATGGCGAGCAAAAAGCCAATTAAACACCGCGGTACGCGCGGTTCCAATATGTAAATTTCCCGTGGGACTCGGTGCAATTCGCACTCTTACTGTCACAGTGTTTTCCTCGTTTTTAGATCCGTTTCTATTTAATTTTTATCTTATCACTGCGACGGTCTTAGCTTTTGTTCACTCCCCTTGCTAAAATTATACTGAGTATAACTATAGCAATCTGATCTGATTTGTAAAAAGTCCCTCCTAAATCCCCCCTAACCCCCCTTGGTAAGGGGGGAATTAAAGGGGGGAATTGAAGGGGGGTACAACTGATTTAGTAGGGCTATAAGAGGAAGTAATGAGTTATGAAAATTCAATTGAGAAAGTGGGGAAATAGTCTCGGCTTGAGAGTTCCTCACAAAATTGCACAAAATTATGGTCTAGATGAAAACTCGCTAGTAGAGTTGACCGAAACCCCAGAGGGAATCATGATTCAGAAAAGAAATCGGGTTTCAAGCCTTGATGAATTACTATCTAGCATTCCTGATGACTTTGAATATCCCGAAGATACCAGAGATTTTAATGAAAGCACTCCCGTTGGCGAGGAACTGATCTAGGGTTAAATTCATGGATATTGAACGGGGGGAAGTAATCCGAATTAATGTTAATCCCATTAGTGGTCGCGAACAAGCGGGAAATGCTCGTCCCTGCTTAGTAATCAGTCACACTCAATATAATCAAGTTCGCGGTGGGATTGTGATTGTTACTCCTATTACCCGAACAGTCAAACCCGAGGTGAAAATTATGATTCCCATTCCAGAGGAGTTTCAAGTTCAGGGGTCGGTCATTGCCGAACAGGTGAGGTCACTTGATTTAAATACTCGCTGGTGGAAAACAACGGGGGAAGTTTTGCCGAAACCCTTGGTTGATGAAGTAGTAGAAACTTTAAATCTGATTATTTGTTAACTGGTCACTGATTAATCACGCC
>JBKHER010000270.1:0-3962 GCA_046540715.1 Halothece sp. | reverse complement strand
TAACACCTATTGATGAGTAGAAATCCATCTTCTGGATGGATATGATGAAGGTTAATCATTAACCTGAAACCCGCTTCAAGAGTGATTGCAATCCGCCTAAGTGAGTTAGGTCAGTTTCCTGTATTGTTTTTTTGGCAAAAGATCCGTATTTCGATGTATTTTTTTATACCAATAAAATGCTACGATAAAAGCGACAGCTGCTAAGAATTAGGGCTAAAATCATGAGCGTCGAACCTACCCCATATGAACAATATTTTTTAGAACTCGTTAATCGCGCTCGGCTCAATCCAAGTGAAGAGGCTCGTTTATACGAAACCGATCTTAATGAGGGATTAACTGGAGAAGAAAAAATTTCTGCTGAATCCAAGCAACCTTTAACTTTTAATCCAGTCTTACTAGATGTAGCAAGAGGTCATAGTGAATGGATGATTGAAAATAATGAGTTCGGTCATGAGGGGGCTAATGGGACTACCGCTATAGAAAGAGCAGAAAGCGCAGGTTATCCTTCTAGCTATGTCGGCGAAAATATAGCTTGGCGAGGAAGCAATCAGGAAATTAAGAATATCGTTGGTTTAATCGATAAATTACATAAAGAATTAGTGACAAGCTCCAGTCATCGCACTAATCTTTTTAAGGAGAATTATCAAGAAATCGGGATTGGATTATATAGTGGGAAATATACTCGTAATGGTGAGGACTGGAATGCGGTTATGGTGAGCCACAAATATGGAAGTGCCAATTTAGACAACAATAACTTCTTTATTACGGGCGTTGCCTATGAGGATCTCAACAACAATGACTTTTATGATCCTGGAGAAGGTTTACCGAATATTACCATCGAAGTAACTAGTCCTAATGGGGACTTTAGTGCGACAACGACCACCATGAGTGCAGGGGGATATCAAATAGAAGTACCATCAGGAGAGTATGAAGTAGAATTTACCGGCAATCAGTTGGAAACGACAGTTACAGAAAAGATTACCGTTAATGATCACAATGTTAAAGTTGATGTTACCGTTGACGGTGGCAGTAACCAAATTCTTGCCGAACAAATTAGCTTTAACCACAACTCCACTAATATGCAGAGTCCGCTTTCTCAAGTTAGTACCGTTACAGGGACTAATTCTGTCACCGTGGCTTCTGCTAGAGAAGCCGATATTCTCCTCAATAGCTTGAATTGGGGATCATTCTGTTGGGTGGTATTAGCAATGCTCATCTTAGGGGCTATTTCCAAAAGCGTTTCTTGGGCAAAAGCTAATTATTTTCGTTAAATTTCGTGTAAAAAAAGAACGTTTGATCTTAGTTGTGGGTGACAATTAATGATCAAGGAGTTAACTAGATAATTAAGACCATGACTGAACGTAATCATTTTCCTTCTTCTCTACAATGGACTTCTCAAGCCAAAGCGAAGTTAAAAAATATCCCCTTCTTTGTCCGTTCTCAAGCTCGACAACGGATAGAAGAAATGGCAAGAGCTTCTGATGCCGAAGTGGTAACGGTAGAAATGGTCGAAGAAGCTCGGAAACAGTTTGGCAACTAATCTAAAAAATGGAGCCGAGCAGAATCGAACTGCTGTCCAGACTGGCTATTGACCTCCCGATCATTCACAGGCTTAGTTCTTCTAACCCTCAGAACGGGACTCATCTTTGATCCCAGATGAGAGGGCTCTCTGGTTAAGTCTTTTCACTTTCCCGACCAGATAGCTAAGAAAGTGAGCAACCGTTGGGTTTTACCCATTGCCCTTAACGGTGTCAGACAATGAGTGCTCGAACCTGTTGAGAGGTGTTTTAAGCAGCTACAGGAGCTTGCTTACGAGCGAAAGGAACGATGTTGTTCGCAATTACTATTGTTTTGAGCCTTGATTATCGAGAGTTGACTCACTCTCGGCCTGCGTCACGGGCTGGCTTCCACCAGCCTGTCGAAACCATTACGGCCCCGTGCCTGTTTTTTAATTATAAACAACTTTTTCTTAATTTGACAAGTGCTTTATCGGAGGGATTGGGTGCGCTGTTGATAAGTTTGGGGATTTAAGCCATTTCCTTGTTCAGGATTATCTATTCTGGCTTGTAGTCGCTCAATGCGATCATCAACGGCGGGGTGTGTACTGAGGAAGGTGGGAGGTGATCCACCCTGTTGTTGAAGTTTTTTCATCAAGCTAACCATTCCCCCTGGGGCATATCCCGAAGCTGTGAGCATCTCTAGCCCTTTTTCATCGGCTTCTAACTCATCTTCGCGACTATTGGGGCGACTTACGGCTAAATCAACCCCAATTTGGACGGCATCACTGCGATCTAAACCGGCAGAAGAAAGAAGTCCTTGCGCGATCGCGCGATCGCGCATTTGTTCAATGGCATGACGAGACGTAATATGGGCAATTTCATGACCAATAACACTGGCTAACTCGGCTTCATTGTCGGCGGCTTTAATTAACCCTGTATGTAAGTAAACAAACCCCCCCATGGTGGCAAAGGCATTAATACTATCATCATCCACAATTTGGAAAGTAAAGGGCAAATCAGGGCGACTACTGCTGCCGACTAATTGTTGCCCAATGCGATCTACATAACGATTCACTTGAGGATTTTTATAGAGAGTCACTTCCCCATCTAACAATTGCTCATTAATTTGTTTTCCGAGTTCCACTTCTTCGCTATCTGACATATTGGAAAGTTGGAAAACTTGCACTCCTTGAAAAATCAAATCCAAGAATGAGAAGGAAAAGGCTTGGCTAACTTGGGGCGTTCCCACAACTAAACCAATAATGACGAATAGGGAAATTAGGACATACTGCCCGCGTTTTAGGAATTTTCTTAGCTGTCGTAAAAGTTTTTGATTCATAGTTTTTATAATAAGTTCACTCTATTCTAGTTGTAGCAAGTAAATCTGATTGTTAGCTTAGAAGTTAGTGATGAACAGGAATTGGCACAAAGCAAAGAGTATAATAGGGGCATTTCAGAGAGATTTTAGGTATAAACAATGAATTGGCGTAAAAAGTTTCGAGAATGGCATCGACGGCTAGCGGCAATTATGATCCTCCCTTTGATTATTACTGCCCTTACAGGGATCTCCTATCGTTTGTCCAAAGATTGGTTTGGGGTAACTAGGGATCAAGCTCATTTTCTAATGGTGATTCACGAAGGAGAATATCTTGGGGATGAATTAAAAGGAATTTATGTTTTACTCAACGGTTTAGGGGTATTGTTCCTCCTGACAACAGGAGCAACCATGTTATTCTCTAATCTGTTCAAGTCTGGTTTTTTTTCCTCTGCTAAACAGCAAAAAGAAGAATCACAATAACGATTAATTAAGACGTGGGACACTCTTAAACGTTCCCATCTGGAATAAGATGGAGATAAAAGCACATTTTCAATCAGGAATTAACTTATGGCACTGGCAATTGGTACTCAAGCACCAGATTTTACAACGAAAGATAGTGATGGCAAAACGGTTTCCCTCTCTGACTTCAAGGGAAAAATGGTCGTTCTCTATTTTTACCCAAAAGATGACACTCCAGGTTGCACCAAGGAAGCACAAAGTTTCCGCGATAACTATGAAAAATACCAAGAACAAGACATGGTGGTTTTAGGAGTAAGTCGGGATGATGAAGCCTCTCACAAAATGTTTAAGGAAAAATATGGCTTACCCTTTACCCTTTTAGCGGATGTTGATGGTTCAATTACTAAAGCCTATGATGCTGACGGTGGGGAAGTGTCTAAGCGCATTACCTATGTTATTGATCCTGATGGCAAGATCAGCTATGTCGATAGTAATGTCAACACTAGCACCCATGCTGATGATGTTTTAGGCGCAGTGAAATAGCTTAATTCTCCCTCACTCAGTTTTTGATAGTGATTCTAAATAACAACCATCAGATGAAAAGTAGCGAGAGCATCTTGCTCTCTACTAGCTAAATAACAACCATCAGATGAAAAGTAGCGAGAGCATCTTGCTCTCTACTAGCT
>JBKHER010000269.1:0-3977 GCA_046540715.1 Halothece sp. | reverse complement strand
CAGCCGAGTTTCCATTAAAATAATGCTCCCCCGACTCCTTGGGGGAGTTTTTTACTCACCCGATTTACGATGAACGGAGTTTTTCTAACCAAGGGCGCACATCAACGGCTAAATCGAGTCCTAATTCTAGAAGAGGACGTAGGCTAGGAGAAAGGTGAGACTGATCACGGGATTTTAGCCAGTGGTAATATAATTCCTGACAGCGATCGAGCATCATCCCCAACCCTAAAAGATGCCCCAGATGGATTAGCCGCTTCGTATATTCTCCTCTGGCCACATTATCAGGATCATGATTAAGTAAGTTCCACAAAGAGCGTACCGTTAGGCGTTCTAAAATGGCTCTCCCCTCTGGAATTTCTAATCTCAAGTTGAGGGTTTTGGCTTCTGTGGTAATCGCTTCTAGTTCCTCTAATACGGTCTCCCGCGCAGTAATCTCTTCTTCTACCTGTTCAAGGGTTTGTAAACTTTTGACACACCGTTGAGAAAGGGCAATTTCTGCTGCCACTTGTAATTCCCGAGGAACTGGTAAATTATCTTCTTGAAACGCTAATAAAATCGTGTAGTTATCACGGTAAATCTGGGTATAAAGTTCATCTAAGCGGTTTTTTGTCTCTTGAGCTAACTGTTGCATAATCTCGAACCGCTTTTCTCCAAAGAGATTTTCCAGCCCTAAAGATTGTTCCCCAAAATATGTTTTCATCCCGAGAATGGTTTTCGCCGCACTTCCCCGCTTAAATAGAGCAAAAATTTCTTGCACCCAACTTCGATAAACAGCAGGTTTAGGAAATGGTTTCACACAACAATGAAAATCCCATCCCCCCAGATGTAACACAGCAAAAACCATGCTATGGGTTTCTCCTGTTCCATGAGACTGCATTTTCAATGCGCCCATAGCGAGAGTTAACGCCCCAATCGTTTGTCGTTGATAATCTTGCTGGGTGACGTGGTAAGAATAATGATCATGCTGTTTGGGATGATGCTTAAACAGAGAACTAAGAGCATAATGGGCTGCCACTTGTTCTATGCTGACTTGTGCTGGTTTTACCAGTTGACGATAAACTTCACCGCCATGCTGATATTTTTCATCATTACTCGGGGCTTGAGCTAGGCGTTCCATAAAGGCTTCTTCTAAGGATTCCCCAGAAATCTCTTCGGCTAATTCAATCGCCCGAGAGGCATAACATAAATTTTGCACGGCTTCTGGGCGAGAAATTTCCTCAAAAAACCAACCGCAACTGGTGTACATGAGAAGTGCCTGGCGTTGCATCTCTAATAGCTGTAACCCTTTAATCGTCTCTTCTGGGGTTAGATCCTGCTTGCTATGTTGGGAGAGAAAATCATTGGTGGGATGGGGCTTTCTCAACATTTTCGGACGACGCAAAACCTGAATATAATCATTACGAGTTTCCCAAGGATCAGAAAATATCTGTCCGCCTTCGGTTTCAAAAATTCTTGCTAAGTGATCTCGTAGCCAGTCTAAACTGTCTCGCAAGGGTTTACGCCATTTTTGTTGTGTCTCAGGGCTACCCCCACAACCACAGTCATTACGCCAACGTTCCACCCCATGGGGACAACTCCAAGAGGTGACGGGTTTAAGCATCACTTCCCACCTCGGAGGAGACAGACTTAAATAATGAGCATAGTTGCTAATTTGCCAATTTCGGGCGGGAAATTCACGGGTAAACGCATAAGCCAAGGATTTTTCTGTACCGGGTTTATGATGACCAAAGGTTTCCCCATCAGTTGCTACATTAATCAGTTGGGAGGGGCGTTGATCTCCCTGAATTGCCTGTCGGAGTCGTTCTGTAAGATATTGAGAAGTAGTTAGCACGTCATGGAACCCCATATCCGCAGAAATTGGCCCATCATAAAAGAAAATATCAATAAAGTCTCTCTCATTGACAAAACAGCGATAAGGGCGTGTGGGATTAATTTGTGAGCCTCCTACTTCTCGCCACACTTGAGGGGAGCAATTTTTGACACTGGGTAAGGGGCGACAGCGTTGGGCTTGAGAGGGAGATAGAATAATAAAATGGATATTTTCTGCAATTAGGGTTTCTAAGGTGGGATAATCTACGGCAGTTTCGGGTAGCCACATTCCCTCGGGTTCACGCCCAAATCGAGATTGAAAATCGGCTTTTCCCCAACGAATTTGGGTAATTTTATCCCGTTGATTGGCTAGTGGAAGAATGGTGTGATTGTAGGGTTGCGCGATCGCGTTTCCATGACCATTGAGGCGTTGACAACTGGCGCGATCGGCTTCAATAATCTTTTGATACACTTCTAGGTCGTACCGCTCCAACCATGACATTAAGGTGGGACCAACATTGAAACTTAAATATTCAAAATTATTGACAATATCAATGACCTCCCCCCGCTCATTTAAGACTCTGGCAAAAGCATTCGGGCGATAACATTGATGATGAACCCGCTCATTCCAATCATGGAAGGGTTCAGCACTGGGTTGGCGTTCAATCGCATCTAAGTAAGGATTTTCCCGAGGGGGCTGATAAAAATGTCCATGAATCGTGACATAAACGCCCGTTGCTGTGATTTTTTCTGGTGGATGCGTTTTTAATTTCGAGGCAACCGAGAGCGGGGTTTTTTGGGTAGAAGTCATGATCACATTTATCCTAGGTTTAAGTATATTTTAAAGCTAAATTTCCAGAAACTTATTCTTGATTAAATATTAGTAATCTGTTCATCAATAACAAATGTTTAACAAAAATACCCTTTGGTTTACGCTGCTACTATTTGTTCCCATTTCGATCATCGGTCATTGGTTAGAGTGGAATGAAGTAACCATTTTTATTACTGCTAGTTTAGCAATTCTTCCTCTAGCTGCCTTTATGGGAGAAGCTACCGAAGAAATTGCCGTCGTTGTTGGTCCCACCACAGGGGGACTTCTTAATGCTACTTTTGGGAATGCGACTGAGTTAATTTTAGCGTTTATTGCCTTAAAAAGTGGGTTAATTAATGTTGTTAAAGCTACAATTACGGGATCAATTATTAGTAATTTACTTTTAGTCATGGGCTTGGCCATGCTTTTAGGCGGATTACGCTATAAAGAACAGATTTTTTCCTCAAAAGTGGCGCGAGTTAATGCCTCTTCCATGAATTTAGCTGTTATTGCCATTTTACTCCCCACTGCGGTGGAATATACCTCTGATGGCGTAGGAGAAGAAGTATTACAAAAATTATCAGTTGCCGTAGCAATTGTGTTAATTATTGTTTATGGATTAACCTTATTATTCTCCATGAAAACTCATGCTTATTTGTGTGAGGTGGGAGAAGCGGATTTAGGAAAAAATGAAGAAACCAAAAAACCAGAAGAAGTCAAGGTTTGGTTTTGGGTCATTATCTTATTTTTAGTCACGATCGCTGTTGCTATTGAGTCAGAATTACTGGTGATTTCTTTAGAAGAAGCGACGCAAAGTTTAGGGTTAACTAAATTATTTACAGGGGTGATTCTTCTCCCCATTATTGGTAATGCCGCCGAACATTTAACGGCGGTTACAGTTGCTATGAAAAATAAAATGGATTTATCTTTATCCGTGGCAGTGGGATCAACTTTACAAATTGCGTTATTTGTTGCCCCCGTTTTAGTGATTTCAGGCTGGATACTCGGGCAACCGATGGATTTAGATTTTAATCCTTTTGAATTAGTTGCAGTGGTTGTGGCAGTTTTTATTGCTAACTCCATTAGTTCTGATGGTAAATCCAATTGGTTAGAAGGCAGTCTCTTGTTAGCCACTTATATTGTGATTGCCCTTGCGTTCTTTTTCCATCCTGTTGTTCCAAATATTGGGTAGAGCCATTTGAATTTGGTCATCTTTATAGCACAGTTATCTTCTTAATTCTGTAGCTAAACTTTCGTGACAGAATGTGCTAAGTAGATCCCCCCTTTGCCCCCCAAACTCGCGCAGGGTCGTTTCATTCTCGGAGAAATCCTCTTGTTTGTGGGGAGATGGGGAGAT
>JBKHER010000268.1:0-4008 GCA_046540715.1 Halothece sp. | reverse complement strand
TAGTTGACGATTGACTCGAAAAGAATGTGTTAAAGTTAATATAAGTACATAGAGAGAACGGATTTAAAGCTAATTTCTACTTTTATTGGCTAAAATATTTAGTAGAAACGGTTAGCTATCTCCGTTTACTATGCCGAAAGGAAGACCCTAACTTAGGAACTTCTTGCAGGCAAGTTGAAGTGAGGTCTCACAGGAGCCATCTGTTCAATGGAATATATCGAAGAAGCACTGGAAAAACTAAAAAACTGGGCTCGCAAGCTAATTGAGCTTTTGGGTGGACCAGCAATGGAGCCAGAACCTGAGCCAATTCCTGTTCCAGTTGAAGAGCGTGTTTCCCGTTATCAGCGTTAAAGGAAGCGCGTTTAATAACATCAGTGCAACAATTACGAATCTTGGTGTTACACGGACCTAACCTAAATCTGTTGGGTGTTCGTGAACCCTCTATTTACGGGGCTTTAACTTTAGAGCAAATTAATGCAGCCCTAAAAGATCATGCTGTAGGGCTGCATAGCACTATTCAATGTCAGCAATTCAACTCGGAAGGGGCAATTGTTGAAGCTATCCACAAGGCTCTTAACGAAAAGGATGGTATTGTCATTAATGCAGGAGCTTATACTCATACTAGCGTCGCCATCCGAGATGCGCTGTCAGCGGTAAAGTTGCCAGTCGTAGAAGTTCATCTTAGCAATATTTATCAAAGAGAAGCCTTCCGCCATCATTCTTATATTGCACCGATTGCAGTAGGGCAGATTAGTGGTTTTGGAATCGATAGCTATTTATTGGGCTTAGAGGCTTTAGTTCGCTATCTTAAGCGAGAAGGAGCATAGCCAATGCGTCATCTCCTCTTATCTCGTTGGGAGGGAACTCTTTTCGCAGCTTCTTGGGGGTTAGATTGCTCTTTAATTTGGCAACAAGGAATTGAAACTTTAGCCACTAAGGGAGATTGGCAGCCGTCCTTGAGTCGGGAAAGCCCAGGAGAAATCCTTTTAGTTAGTTTACCGCGATTACTGTTTTTTTGCGATCAGCCAAAGGTGGCGATTCGACAATCTGATCACTTAGCAGAGGCGCAGCTTGCTATAACCAGCTATACAAGGGTAATGGCAACAATTTTCGCGGAACAACTGGTCAGAGAAAGGCTATTTCAGGATTTACAACTCAATTTGTGGCAAGAGGATGATTATGAAATTTTACAAACGCTACAGATTAGTTTAGAACAAGGGAAATCGTTACAGGAAGTAAACAAGCAGTTACCACCAAGTTGTTGGGAAATCTGGTTAGCCTTATACTGTTTTGTAACCAGTGCAGAAGACCTGGTTTTAACGGTCAATCGTGCTAATCAATTTGGGGGCGCTGAGGTAATGGCTTTAGTAGGGGCTTTGTCGGGAGCCCATAATGGTATGAGTGCAATTCCAGTTCCTTGGCGTTGTCGTTACAGGGAACAACTCAAATGTTGGAAAGCCAAGTTAGAAGCCATGTTTATTACTTGGAGCGGTAGTTATCAATTTGGTAAGATGGGTCAGTCTATGAATATCAATCAGTTAGGCGCGATCGCGCTGCCAGGAGTCATCCAAGCTCGTCCCTCGATTCAAAATTAAATTATTGACAATAATGCTGATTCCGATCAGGAATTTTAGGCGATGAAACATGCTTCCCGTATTATCCAACCATTAACTCGCCATCGTAGAAATTGGCTTTCCTTGACTCGGTTTATTAGAAGATGGGGTCGGCTTTTGTCTGGTTCTGGATTAGTCTGCCTAGTAGCTGTATTAAGTCTCACCAGTGTTGTGGGAAATAGTCTCTATAATCAGCCTCAGTTAGGAATGGGAGCGCGATCGCCGCAAACCATTGTTGCGCCCTCAGATTTAATGATTAAAAATGAACGGGAAACGGAAATTAGACGGGAAGAAATGCGTTCCCAACAAACCCCTGTTCTCCAAATTGATCAAGCAAAAAATGATCAGATTCTCGAAACTTTAGAAAGTCGCTTAGCAGAATTATCAGCCTTACGAAAAGAAGCGGGGGCAGATTTATTTATTGACACCAGTCGGCTTTCAGAAGTGGTACAGGCTTATCTTCGTACTTGTTCTCCTCAGGAATGGAATCAAATCGTCAATAATCTTGACGAACCGATTGAGAACCCTGATTCCCTTTTAGAAAACGCACAGAATCAGCTTTACCGACTCTCAGAAACGCTTTCATCAAGACAGTTTTCTGATGTCATTACCACCATTGAGGAGGTGCGCGAACAATATCAAAACACCTTAAAAACTACCCGTGATCCTCATGATTGGGAAAATAATCAACTGAGTAAAGCCCAAACCATCATTTTATTACAACTATCTCCCTCAGGTTGGGAAAATACTGAAAGTGGGATTAAAAGAACGGCTCGACAAATGCTAGCGCAGGGAGTGAGTGCCGGGATTCCCGATTCTGTCTTAGAAAACGCTATTAGCGTGCAGTTAGAAGGAAACATTCCTGCAGTTAGTGGCTCTCTGGGAAAAGAACTGCTTAAAGAGATAATAGAGCCCAATTTAATCGAAGATCCCATCCAAACCCGACGCCAAGCCGAACAAGCTGCCTCTAGCGTCTCCCCTGTGATCTTAAGGATTGAGGAAGGGGAAACCATTGTTCGAGAAGGGGAAACCATTAGTTATGAACAGTTTTTACTCTTAGATGCGTTTGATCTCAGTCAACGAGGGGTTAATTGGTTGGGATTAATCGGTTGTGTCATGTTAGTTACCCTTAGTATTGCCATATTTTGGTTTGTGAAGCGACAAGTAAGACGAGACTTGCGAAGGCGAGATCAACTCTTATTAACGTTTCTGAGTGTCATTAGCCCTTTACTCTTAATGCTAGAAGTCCCCTATTCTGCTTTACCGGCTGTAGCGTTATTAGTGAGTAGTTTTTATGGGCCAACTTTAGCTTTAACTCAAGTCAGTCTCATTACAGGCTTACAAGTCTATATGTTGTGGTCTGGACAAGAAATGGCTGTTACTTGGGAAGCGTTAATTACTGGGGCAATTGGAGGGGTATTAGCGGCAGCTATTGCAGGAAAACTGCGATCGCGCGAAGAATTAGCTCTTTTAGGGGGGGGAATTGGCTTAATGCAAGGGGCGAGTTATCTTTTCCTTAGTTTTATCATTAACAGTACTGGAGAAGTCTCTTTAGCAGAAGTCATTTATCATGGCTTATCAGGGTTAGGGGGAAGTATTATTGCCTTTGGGTTATCTCCTTATTTAGAACGGTTATTTGATTTGGTAACGCCGATTCGATTAGCAGAATTAGCCAACCCTAATCGCCCGATGCTACAACGGTTAGCCATTGAAGCCCCCGGGACGTTTCAACATACTTTATTTGTGTCGTCTTTAGCCGAGGCTGCGGCGCGAGAATTAAATTGTAATGTGGAATTGGTACGGGCGGGAACGCTTTATCATGATATTGGCAAAATGCACGATCCCTTGGGATTTATTGAGAATCAAATGGGAGGCAAAAATAAGCATGATGAGATTAATGATCCCTATGAAAGTGCCAAAATTATTAAAAAGCACGTTAGTGAAGGCTTGGTAATGGCGCGTCGGATTGGGTTACCGCAAACCCTTCAAAATTTTATCCCCGAACATCAGGGAACTTTACTGATTTCCTATTTTTATTTCCAAGCAAAACAACAGGCGAATGGAGAGGTTTCCGAGGCAGATTTTCGCTATGATGGACCTACGCCTCAATCACGAGAAACGGGCATTGTCATGTTAGCGGATGGCTGTGAAGCGGCGCTGCGATCGCTGAATGATGTATCGGAAGAACAAGCCCTTTCCATGGTCAATAAAATTATTCGTTCTCGTTGGCAAGATCAACAGTTAAAGGATGCCAATTTAACGAAAACGGAATTAAAACAAATTGCGAAGGTATTTGTGCGAGTTTGGCAACAAAGTAATCATAAACGCATTGCTTATCCCAAGGCGGCGTTAGATGCTAAATACTCCTCTTCTATGAAGAAAAAGGAATGTTAAG
>JBKHER010000267.1:0-4012 GCA_046540715.1 Halothece sp. | reverse complement strand
AAGAGATGAGAAGCTAAGAATAAGGGTAAAATCATGGACTATCACGTTATTTATGTTGTTATAGCATTTTTGAGAATTGGCGCTACACACCAATACGTCGTTCCCCCTTTTCAAAGGGGGGCTAGGGGGGATAAAGGGGGGTTGACTTTTTGAAAACGGTATTATTTTGATCGCAGCGATCGCGCTTCATAATAACTGGTTTTAAAAACGAAAGGAAGAATCTTCTAGCCATAGACTAACGGCGACAGCATTTCCTCTCTCATCAACCTTGACTTCAACGAAAAAGGGGCGTTCTTCGTTTTCAGCCTCTAGTAAGCGACGGATTCTCTGATTTAATTCCTCTCGTTGCTGTTCTGGAAAATAATATCGCTCTAACCCATAATCAACCCATCTATTATTTAATTCTCCTCGAATGGCGACTTGCTGATCCCCGAGATCAGCAGGGCGTTCATAACGAACAGCGATCGGTTCCCAAGGCGTAGGACGGGTCGAAGTGTTTTCTGTTTCTGGTGCTTGCAGTATGACATAAAACGAAGTTCCGTCAGGGGGGACTGTATCCTCCTCATTGTCACGAGTTTGGCGGACTAGACTTTCCCAGCCAGTTAAGTTTTCTAGTTGTTCCACTGGTGAGATGTTGTAGCGGAGAGTTTGAGAGTAACCTCTCAGAAAGTCATAAGGATCCACGGGGACGGTTTGTAAGACCACTTCGGTTCCCGTAAAATGAGTATAAATGGCTTGTGCTGGAATTGCCACAATTAGAGCGATTTGAAAGGTGAGAGGAAGTAAGAAACGCTTAAAAGAAAGACCATTCATCAATAATTGTTAATTGTTAGGAATTCAAGAAGATATGTATCAATTTTGATGGTTGAGAGATTTTTTTCTGGATAACATGGAAATAAAGAAGAAATTTCTCTTGCTTGAGCAGGGGAATGCTGGCAGGTTTATGGATATGCAGCTTATTAACATCGGATTTGGGAATATTGTCTGCGCTAATCGCGTGGTGGCGATTGTTAGTCCTGAGTCAGCCCCGATCAAGCGTATTGTTACTGATGCGCGCGATCGCGGTCAACTTGTAGATGCGACTTATGGTCGGCGGACCCGAGCCGTCATTATTACCGATTCTAGTCATATTATTTTATCAGCCATTCAACCAGAAACAGTTGCACATCGCTTTGTTTTGAGCAAAGATAATCAAGTAGCAACTAACTAAAACATGGCATGACCAGCGGTAAATTAATCGTGATTACAGGACCCAGTGGCGTAGGAAAGGGAACTTTAGTGAAGTTACTGCTTGCTCATCATCCCGACCTTAGCTTATCAATTTCGGCAACCACTCGTTCCCCCCGAGAAGGAGAAACAGAAGGGAAAGATTACTTTTTTTTATCTCGGGATCACTTTGAAAACTTGATTGAGAGGGGAGAGTTATTAGAGTGGGCGGAATATGCGGGCAATTATTATGGAACGCCCCGTCAAGGCGTGGAGGAAAAACTGCAACGGGGAGAGTGGGTGGTTTTAGAAATTGAAATGGTTGGGGCGAGGAAGATTCAGCAGAGTTTCCCTGAAGCGACTCGTATTTTTATTTTACCCCCCTCCCTTACTGTATTAGAAGACCGATTAACCAAACGAGGAAAAGATCACCCCAGCGCGATCGCGCAACGTCTCGAACACGCGAAAACAGAAATCGCCGCGGCTGAGGAATTTGACTATTCTGTGGTTAATGATGACATTGATCGCTCTCTGGTGGAACTCGAAAAGATCATCTTTGAACACTAGCTACTCACGCCTTTGCCAAAAAACTTCGGGGGTTCGGAGAGGGTAAAAATTTCTTGATGCTGCGCGATCGCGCGACGAACATACGCGGGCGTTTGTAATAACCCTAATAGCGTCACCCCATCAATTAACTGAAATTCTCCTGTAGTTTGTTTTTGCAATAATTGGTCAATTGCTGTCGGTTCAGGGCGCGTCTCAATGGGATTATGAGAGGAAACTGTGACACTCCAAGGTTCTCCATAAGTGGGAACAAAGGTAGTATAAGACACAGTATGCTCATATACCGTTTTTAGGGTATTGACTAACCGTCCATGAGTGGCAATATAGGGAGGCGCAACTGGACCGGCTTGTAAAACAAACTTACCATCAGGGGCTAACACGCGATTCACCTTCTCATAAAATTCCTTGGTAAATAACTTAAATGAAGGCCCCTCTTCAATGGGATCAGAGAGATCACTAATCACGATATCCCATTGTTCCTCACTTTGATCCAATACCTCTAAAGCATCTCCAATCACTAATTCGGTTCGGGGATCAGAAAACGCGCCTTGGTGCATCTCGGGTAAATGCGTTTTACAGGCTTCCACCACTTCCCCATCAATATCGACCATTTTCACCTTTTCCACGCTTTGCCAGCGTAAAACCTCACGAATGGTTGCCCCTTCACCGCCGCCTAACACTAGGACTTTTTTCGGGGCTTGGTGCATAATCATTGCGGGATGGACTAATGCTTCATGGTAGAGAAACTCATCGGCAGTAGAAGATTGCCATTTGCCATCAAGCACTAATCCTTTCCCATAAGCCCCAGACTGCACAATATACATTTCCTGAAACGCAGTTTTTTGATAAGCAAGGATTTCGGTTACCCCATGCACATAAATATCCCAGGGGGTAATGTATTCGGTAATCCAAAGATCAGCTTCTAAATTGCTACCTGCCATAATGAATCTCCTTAAGTTGTCATCTCAGAGATTCTCAAATTACCATGATTTAAGAGTAGCTTTGACAAAAAACTGCCCAAAAAGAAGTTTGCTATAATCGCGATCGCGACAACTCTACGAGGCAACTGTTAGAAAATTATTTATGGCAAAAACCTACACCGTCGAAATTCATCATCAGGGAAAAACCCACACGATTTCTGTACCTGAAGATCAAACCGTTCTCGAAACCGCTCATAATGAAGGCATTGATCTGCCTAGTTCTTGCACGGCTGGGGTTTGCACCACTTGTGCAGGACTTCTTTTAGAAGGAGAAGTCGATCAAACTGATGGTATGGGGGTATCAGAGGAGTTACAAGCGGAAGGGTATGCCCTGCTATGTGTCTCTTATCCTCGCTCAGACTTAAAAATTGAATCTGAGAAGGAAGACGAAGTTTATAAGCGACAGTTTCAACAGCCTTAACTGTTGTTAGCGTCACCGTCTTAATTAGGAGTTAACTCTGTTGTCTATTTTTCCCCAAGGTCTTCTGGGGAATTTTGATTTTGTTGGCGTAACCGTTCTTGCTGCTGTTGACGGAATTCGCTCGCGGCCCCATCAAGATTCTCTTCTTGGCGTTGGCGATACTCTTGCATAGATGCGCCACCTCCAAGGTTAGAGCGGTGAATTAAATCAAAAGGACTGAAACCGTCTCCAAGGTCACTGGAAAAGGAATCCCGTTCATTGCGATCGCTGGAACGATCCAGATCGAGATCGCGACTTTGACTGTAAGCGGGAGTAACCGCTGAGCCGACCACAAAAGCAAAGCTCAAACCCAAACTGAGACTTAACCATAGATAACGCATCATAGTAATAATTCGGTTTAATTATATAACTTCTTTCCTCTATTTTAACGGTAAAGTTAAAAAACTTGTTAACCCAAGCGTTTCTGGTTTCAGGCGATTACGAGGATTAAATCGTTCTTGGTTGAAGACATTTTCCCAACTGAGACCCCTCAAAAAAGCGCGATCGGGATCGAAAAATGAGGACAAGGTATGCTATTGTTAAAAAAAGTTAAGCTAACTGTCCTGCTACTATTAAGCAGAACCCCTGCCATGAGTAAAGTCAAGGGCAGCGCAATAATAATTAACTTTTTTTCGTCTTCAAGGAGACTTTCTTAACAATTAAGTTAGGAATGGGTTATCCTAGAGGCATAAAAGTAGGTAAAACTTAGTATTCTTGCAAAAATTTATTAAGCAAGAGGATTTGAAACAATGACCATTGCAGTAGGACGCGCCCAACAAGAAAGAGGAATCTTCGACCTCGT
>JBKHER010000266.1:0-4018 GCA_046540715.1 Halothece sp. | reverse complement strand
GGAGCAAGATGCTCCCACTCTCAGCTTGATGGTTTTTATTTGGAATGACTATATATCAGTGCGATTAAAGTTGTTGAATACATTTATCAATCATGGCTAGCTCTACAAAAACGCTTACAGTGGAAGCTCAATGGTCAACAACACTGGTTAGAAATTCTCAAAAGTGACCAACAACTCTGTCAAGATGCAGATTGTTCCCTAGAGACACTTCACCATCAAGCCAGTGAAATCCTTACATCTCTTCAACCTTCTGCAAGTAAAAATAAAAAGAAATCCAAAAAGCAAAAATCCAGTCCTCGTAACAGTCTCTTTGATGCTTATGACAATGCAGAAGATAATTTGACCAAGAGCGCGATCGCGTACCTTCTTAAAAACAATTGTAAAATTCCAGAACAGGAAGAAGACCCTGAAAAATTTGCTCAACGCCGACGCAAAGCAGAAATCAAAGTTAATCGAACGAGAGAACAAATAGAAGCTAGACTCCCCAAAGGACGAGATTTAACTGGGGAACAATGGTTAGAAACCTTATTAACAGCAGCGAATACCGTTCCCAAAAATACAGATCAATTCAAATCACTGAATCACCTTCGAGCAAGAGGGAATCCATCAATTATATAGATGGAATAAACGGGAAAAGCGACATTTAATTTGTTAAGACGACACTAATCTGTTACCAGCGACAAATAATGTGTGAATGTACACTTTAGCAAGCGGGCAATGGGACTCGAACCCACGACATTCACCTTGGGAAGGTGACGTTCTACCACTGAACTATACCCGCACTACTGTCCAATTATAGAATATTTGCCATTAATTGGAAAGTTGGATTTGTCCTTTCTTACCTAATCTACTCCCCTATGTCTTAAAGCATAAATTGGCAATTTTGTATCAGTTTTGTCATAAATTGCAATAAAAAATTGTCTAGAATTAGAGATAATCGGCAAAAAGGAGCGATAGCAATGGGTTTAGCGAAGAGTGTTGAAGTTTATTGCTTAGATTCGATACAGGGGGGAATGTCCCAGTTTTACACGCCACAAACGAGTAATGAAACCATGTTAGTAGAAATTCCCGCCCATAGTGTGGATAATTTATTTGTGCATCATTTTCAAACCGATCAGTTGTTGGTGGTAAAAGGAAGTTTCATTTTAGTGGTGTTACAAAATCGAGAGTACCGCTATATCCCCCTCCGTGATTCTTATCCACAAGTGGTGAAAATTCCACCTGGGGTTCCTCATGCGGCGATTAATCCCAACTCGGAAAGTTGTGTTTTAGTGAATGCAGTGCTTAGACATGGAGAAAAACATCCCAAAGATTATCAACCCTTACCCCCTCCCTTTCCTTATGACTTAGAAGTTGCGACAAAGACACCACCCGCCTTCTTTTCCCCCCTTTCAAAGGGGGGCTAGGGGGGATTTAGGGGGGTTAAGTTTTTGAAGATGGTATTAATTCCCCCGTTAAAGCAGTGGTTTTGAGGTCTAATCCTTGCTGGAAAATTTCTTCAATGGGTCGCATTTCTCCATTTTCTATCATCATTTTATGATCGGGAGTAGCGCGAACTTTTCTGCCATCTTCTAGGGTGTATTCGATGATTTCTTGTTTGCCGCGAGGATGCCACTGCGCGATCGGTTGGGTATAAATAAAGCCATTTTTATCTACGGTATAAACATTACAGGAAATTTTTTCTTCGACAATTTTGCCAATGGGTAATGCCCCATATTCTTCTGTTAAAATCTCTGTATCATAACTGAGACAATATTCAGCAAACTTAATCATTTGCTCAAATAAATGTTCTGCGGTTTCTTGTTTAACACCGTTTTTGGTTGCGCCATCAATAAACATTTCACGGTGCTTCTGCATTTCCTCAACTTTCTTTTTTCCCATGGCGCGGCGTAATAAATCCGCTTGTCCTAAAGAATAGCCTGCCATCTCTTGAGCAATTTTCATGATCTGTTCCTGATAGACCATGACCCCATAAGTTTCGTCTAAAATGGGTTCTAAAATGGGGTGATCATAAGTAATTTCTTCTCGCCCATGTTTACGATTAATAAAAATGGGAATTAATCCGGCATCCAAAGGGCCAGGGCGATAGAGGGATAAAATGGAGGAAATATCTTCAATGCTAGAAGGTTTTAAGTCTTGAACTACTTTTAACATTCCTGAGGATTCCAACTGGAAAATTCCCTCTAACCATCCTTTAGAAATTAAATCATAGGTTTTTGTAATATCACCAGGTTTGGTATTTTTAATTTCACCTTTGGCTAAAATCTCCCGAGAACGAATTTCCTCAAGAGGAAGTTTATCTAGATTGAGTTCTGTTCCTGTGTTTTGCTTAACTAAGTTGGCAGTTCTCTGAATAGTAGTGAGATTTTTTAGCCCGAGAAAGTCCATTTTTAACAAGCCGAGGGCTTCTAAATCTTCCATATAATATTGGGTAATTACCGCCCCATCATTATTCTTTTGTAAGGGGACAATTTCGTCTAGGGGATCTTTAGAAATCACGACCCCTGCTGCGTGAACGCCAAAGGTTTTATTCATTCCCTCGATGCGAATTGCCATATCCACCCAGCGATGAACTTTTTCGTCACTTTCGTAGAGTTTTTTAAATTCTGGTTCGGGAGTTTCGTCGGAGATCATTTTTTTCAACTCTGTGGGCTTTCCTCGCGCCACAGGAATAAGTTTAGCCAAGCGATCTGATTCAGAATAGGGAATATCTAAAACTCGTGCTACGTCTTTTAAAACGGCTTTTGAGGTCATGCGGTTAAAGGTAATAATTTGAGCGACTTTATCTTCTCCATAACGTTCGGTGACATAATCAATAACTTCGTCTCTTCTCTCAATACAAAAGTCGGTATCAATATCAGGCATTGATTTCCGTTCGGGATTTAAAAAACGCTCGAATAATAAGCCATGATGGACGGGATCAATGTTGGTAATTTTGAGGGCGTAAGCAACTAATGATCCGGCTGCTGAACCGCGCCCTGGTCCGACAGGAATGTTATTATCTCTAGCATATTTTATATAATCCCAGACCACTAAAAAGTAAGTGGAAAATCCCCGTTCCTGCATGATGGTGAGTTCTCGTTCTAAACGGGTTTTATAAGTTTGGCTAATTTCAGAACGACTGCGACAGTCTAAGCGTTCGAGTAATCCATTCCAAGTTAATTCTTCTAAATAACTATCAGCAGTGTGTCCACTGGGAACAGGATAATTGGGAATCCGAGGTTCTCCTAAAATGTTGTAAGGTTTGATTTTATCGGCAACTTCGACGGTATTACTGATGGCGCTTTCGATCACTTCATTAGGTAAATGATCGCGAAATAATTGTGCCATTTCTTCGGCAGATTTAAGATATTCTGTGCCGCTATAACGGAGGCGTTTATCTTCAGTAATTAATTTATTTGTTTGAATACAAATTAATGCGTCATGGGCTTCCACATCATTACAGGAAATAAAATGAGAGTCATTAGTGGCAACAATTTTAATGTCTAATTCTTGACTAATTTTGACAATTTCCGTGTTAACAACGCGATCTTCTGGCGATCCGTGATCTTGAATTTCTAAATAATAGTCATCGCCAAACACTTTTTGGTACCATTTGGCAATTTTACGGGCTTCTTTTCGGTCTCCTCTTAAGATCGCTTGGGGAATTTCTCCCCCTAAACAACCACTGGTAACAATTAACCCTTCTTTATACTGTTCGAGATAATGTTTATTAATACAAGGGCGGGCAAAAATCCCTTTGCCATGAACTCCTTTGAGATGAGAAAGGGTGGTTAACTTGACTAAATTTTGATAGCCTTGGGTATTTTTTGCTAAGACAACTTGGTGGTATTTTTTGTACTTACCTGGGGCTTCGAGATCATCGGTATTGATGACATACATTTCATTACCGATGATGGGTTTAATATTTTTGGAACGACAGAGTTTAATTAATTCAATCGCCCCGTACATTACCCCATGATCGGTTAGCGCGATCGCGCTCATCCCTAATTCTATCGCCCGATCAATTAAAGGAGGC
>JBKHER010000265.1:0-4019 GCA_046540715.1 Halothece sp. | reverse complement strand
TCCCAGTCTGGCGAGGTACAAAACAATTGGTAAAAAAGCCCTCTTAATCAGCTTCGGAGCTAACTAGATGTGTACCTCATGAGTTAAGGAATTGCTATATAATACCAATTCTAAAAACTATTGTTACACTTTATCCCCCCTAACCCCCCTTGGAAATGAAATCCCCCCTAACCCCCCTTGGAAAGGGGGGAAAAGAAGGGGGGATCTGAATGTAGCGCCAATTGTCCAAAATGGTAAAAAAATGACGGCTTTCTCGCAATTAATTGGTCAGGAACAAGCAGTAGAACTCTTAAGCAGTGCGGTAAAAACTCAGCAGATTGCCCCTGCTTATTTGTTTAGTGGCCCCCCAGGAGTCGGGCGTTATTTAGGCGCGATCGCGTTTAGTATTCTACTATTACAAGGGGAACAAAATCTATCCCTAATTCGCCAAAAAGTTGAAACGCAAAATCATCCCGACTTACTCACCGTTGAACCCACCTATCTGCATCAGGGGAAACGCTACACAGAAGCCGAAGCCGAGGAAGCGGGATTAAAACGTAAAGCCTCCCCTCAAATTCGCGTGGAACAAATTCGCGAGATTACCCAATTTTTATCCCGTCCCCCTTTAGAAGCCCCGCGTGCGGTGGTCATTATTCAAGCCGCCCATACCATGGCAGAAGCCGCCGCTAATGCCCTTCTCAAAACCTTAGAAGAACCAGGACGCGCAACCATTATTTTAATTGCCCCGAGTCCAGATGCCCTATTACCCACTCTTGTTTCTCGCTGTCAGCGGATTCCCTTTTCCCGATTAGCCACTGCCGAATTAAAACAAGTCTTAGCACAAACAGAGCATAGTGACATTATAGAGCAAGAAACCTTATGCGCGATCGCGCAGGGAAGTCCAGGAGAAGCCATTATTGCCAATCAGCACTTAAAAAGTATCTCTTCTGACTTATTAGAACAATTACAAAATTTGATAAAGTTTAAGGAACAATCTTTTTTAGACAACGTCACTTTATCCCTTAATTTAGCTAAAGAAATTACCAGTAATCTGGAATTTTCCACACAACTCTGGTTGATTGATTACTTACAACAATTATATTGGAAACAAGCCCTATTTCATCAAGTTGCTATTGACATTAAAATCAAATTAGAAAATCTAGAAAAAGCTCGCAAACTTCTGAATAACTACGTACAACCCCGTTTAGTGTGGGAGGTAACTTTACTGGAAATTACCAAGACTGCCTTCACATCATTTTCAGAAAAGCAGTAATAAGCTAGACTTAACATTGCTAACATAAACAGGTGTAGCCACTTCATTCTTATAATGTCTCATCGTTTTTCTTGGATTATTCCCAATCGTCTCGCTGTTGGCTCTTTCCCAAAATTAGATCAAGAAATTACTTATTTAAGCCGAGTTGGAATTACCTCAATCTTATGTCTAACTGAACCCCGAGAAGTGAAAGTTCCCGAAGAAATTTATCACCGTTTTGTCTGGAAGAATGTTGCGATTCCTGATGGTGCAACAGGAGGCATCCCCGAAGTTGAGCATTTCCAACAAGCGTGTAATATTTTAGCCCGTTGGCATCAAAAAAACCATAGCATCTATGTTCATTGTTTAGCAGGAGTGGGGCGTTCTCCCTCCGTTTGTGCGTTACATTTGACGCAAGTAGAGGGGCTTTCCCTTGAAGCAGCGATCGCAAAAGTGAAGGAGAGACATCCTTATGCCAACCCTGATCCTGCCCAAATAGCGGTTATGAAGCAGTTTCTAGCCTCTCAAGAGCAGAATGCAGTGACCAGTGACCAGTAATCAGTGACCAGTTACGAAAGAACTACTTGATCGACTGATCCCCCTCACCTATATGAGAAAAAATGGTATAGCAGTTTTCACGCCTCTTGAGGTACATTCTTAATTTGGTTTCTTGGTTACTTATTCTTTGATGACTTGCCAAATAACAAATAACAAATAACAAATAACATCCACCGACTCAGGAAAGTACCTCAACAGACCAAGAAACGCTATATTACTTTTTCGGGGGGGGATTGTCGGTGCGATAGAACGGTTTTTTCACCACTTCTGCCGAATATTTCTTACCGCGAATGTCAATTTCTAGGGGTTGTCCCACTTTCGAGAGGGATTTGGGAACATATCCGAGAGCAATGGCTTTTCCTAAGGTTGGCGATAACGTGCCGCTCGTGACAATTCCCACTTCTTTCCCGTCTGAGAAGATAGGATAGTCATGACGAGCAATCCCTCGCCCTTGCATTTCTAATCCCACTAAACGCCGTTGTACGCCTTCTGCTTTTTGTTTCGCTAATACCTCTCGTCCAATAAAGTCTCCTTTACGATCAAGATGTACCAGCCAACCTAATCCCGCTTCAATGGGAGTTGTGGTTTCATCAATATCTTGACTGTACAAGGATAAAGCCGCTTCAAGGCGAAGGGTATCTCTTGCGCCTAAGCCACAAGGCGTTACGTCAGCTTTTAAGAGGGCTTCCCATAATTTTTTGCCAGCTGTAATGGGAAGCATCATCTCCACCCCATCTTCGCCTGTATAGCCAGTTCGCGAGACAAAGGCAGATTCTCCAAAAATTGAGGCTTCAGTGTGGCTAAACGCTTTAAGAGAGGAAATATTCCCTTCTACTAAAGGAGTGAGGGTATTAATGGCTTTTGGCCCCTGCACCGCTAATAATATCTGTTCTTCCGAGACATCATTCAGTTGTACCGAGGTTTTTGCTAGATTTTCCAGTAGCCAGTTTTTATCCTTTTCACAGGTAGAGGCGTTAACAATGCCCACGCCACGGTTATTCCCTTGATAATAGAAGATGAAATCATCAATAATTCCCCCTTGGGGATTCAGGAAAACGGTATATTGAGATTCCCCAGGGGAAAGACGGGATAAGTCTGAGGGAACTAGGAATTGTAATTGTTCGGTTAAATTATCTCCCGAAAGCAAAAACTTTCCCATGTGGGAGATATCAAACATTCCCACGGCTTCTCGCACCGCGGCGTGTTCGGTTTTTAAGCCTGAAAACTGTACTGGCATTTCCCAGCCAGCAAATTCTGTCATTCGAGCTTCTTGCTCGATAATTCGATCATATAAAGGGGTACGTTTCGCTTGATTCGATGTTGCTGTCACGGTAATCGTTTTTAACGTTTCTTAATCTAGAGTTAGTTTAGCAAACATTGGGGGTGGTTAGGAATTATCTCCTCGAATCACTGCCACCGATTGTGCGGTTAAAAAAATGCCCAGTAGAATATAACTGGCAAAGACAACTAAACTATTGGTGTCTAAAACTCCCTGCACTAAAGTCTCATAATTAGAGATTAAAGAAATATGTTCTAAAGCCTCTCCGAATACGCTAGGAACTCGGTTCGCAATTAAATCAGTTACCCAAAGAAATAAAACCACAGCAAAGGTTAAAATGGCAGCAAAAATGGTGCTTTCGGTGAGAGACGAGATAAACATTCCCAAAGCGAGAATTGAGGCAGCTAATAAAATTAAAGCGGCATGGGCTAATAAGGGAACAGCAGGAGGAACTGGTGGTGTGGCTGCGTTAAAAATAAAAATCTCGTAGCCTAAAATGGGAATAATCATGGTAATAAAAAAGGTGATAACGGCTAAAAGTTTTCCCACAGCAATCACCCAGTTTGTTACGGGAGAAGTGGCAATTAATTCTAAAGTTCCCCGTTTTCGTTCTTCGGTGTATAATCCCATAGAAAGCACGGGAAGAATAAATAATACCATTGAACCTAAAAATTCAAAGTAAAATTTGATAAATTGATAGGCGACATCAATAGGAGGAAACGGAACTCCCATTTGTTCCCGTTGGCTAACTTGCTGAATAATTCCTTCTGGCCCTAATAAAATGGAGACAAAAAAGAAGCCTGAAATGAACCAAAAAATAGCCGTAATTCCATAGGCAAGAGGAGAGGTTAAGTAACTGCTTAGTTCTCGACGAAAAATGGCTAGTAAATTGTTAATTAAAATCATTATATTTGTTATTTGTTATTTGTTATTTGTTATTTGTTATTTGTT
>JBKHER010000264.1:0-4029 GCA_046540715.1 Halothece sp. | reverse complement strand
AACCCCTTGGGAATTCAAGCAAACCTTGGATTGTTAAATCAAATGGTATCAATAATAACAAATTCAGTTTTTCACCAGTGATAGGTTAGGAAATCACTTGGAAGTTAACTGATTTCAAGCTATTGTCGTTAAACTTATGTATCTCACGCCAAAAGAACAAGAGCGTTTAACCATTTTTACCGCTGCTGAAATTGCGCGACGACGCAAAGAAAAAGGAATTAAACTCAATGTTCCCGAAGCAATTGCCTTTATTAGTGATGTCATTATTGAAGGGGCAAGGGAGGATAAATCTGTTGCTCAATTAATGTCAGAAGGGGCAATGTTATTAACTACAGCAGATGTTTTGCCTGGCGTTGCAGAACTCATTCCCATTATTCAAGTGGAAGCCCATTTTGCCGATGGCACAAAATTAGTCAGTATTGATCATCCCATTCGTCCCATTTTCGAGGAGTAAGACTGATGACAGACTTTTCGTTGCCGGGTCAAATTAGTTGTGCCGAAGGAGAAATTGAACTCAATCAGGGTCGGGAAACTCGTCAAGTTACCGTTGCTAATACCGGCGATCGACCGATTCAAGTTGGGTCTCATTACCATTTTTTTGAAGTTAATCGCGCCTTAAAATTTGATCGTCAGATTACCTTAGGATTTCGTCTCGATATTCCTGCGGGAACAGCGGTGAGATTTGAACCAGGGGATACCAAAGAAGTTACTTTAGTGGCATTAGCGGGAAATGGGGAAATTATCGGGCTTAATAATTTAGTTAATGGGAATTGGAGAGATCAGAAAGTACAAGCACAAGCGTTAAAAAATGCTCAAGAAAAGGGATTTAATTAGCTTTAGGGAGACAAAAGAATGCGTCTAAGTCGTGAGCGATATGCAGAGTTATTTGGTCCTACTACTGGGGATCGGATTCGGTTAGCCGATACCTCTCTCATTGCAGAAGTGGAAAAGGACTTTACTACGTATGGGGATGAATGTGTGTTCGGTGGCGGTAAAACCCTTAGAGATGGTTTGGGATTAGCTGCCGGTGTAACGGCCGCAGAAGGGGCGTTAGATTTTGTCCTCACAAATGTAACCGTGATAGACCCTGTATTAGGCATTATCAAAGGGGATATTGGCATCAAAAATGGCAAAATTGCAGGGATTGGCAAAGCTGGAAACCCCGAGATTATGGAGGGCGTTGATCCCAATTTAATTGTTAGTGCCAACACCGATGTTCGCGCTGGAGAAGGCTTAATTGCCACAGCTGGGGGGTTAGATGGTCACGTTCATTTTGATAGTGCTGGCTTGTGTCCAGAAGCGTTATCTAGTGGCATTACAACGATGCTAGGAGGGGGCTTAGGACCGGTGACTGTGGGGATTTGTTCCAGTGGCAGACGTAATTTAGAAATGATGTTGCGAGCCTCTGAGGATTTTCCCATTAACTTTGGGTTTATTGGCAAAGGGAGTTCCAGTTTACCCGCTAGTTTAACTGAACAGATTTTAGGGGGCGCGATCGGGCTCAAAATTCATGAAGACTGGGGAGCAATGCCAGCAACCATTGATCAGTGTTTACAGGTGGCTGATGCCTATGATTTTCAAGTGCAACTTCATACTGACACTCTTAATGAATCGGGGTATGTGGAAGATACTTTAAGCGCGATCGCGGGACGTACCATTCATATGTATCACGCTGAAGGAGCGGGCGGTGGCCATGCCCCTGATATTATCAAAGTGGCAGGGATTTCTAACTGTCTTCCCTCTTCTACGAATCCCACCAATCCTTACACGGTCAATACCTTTGATGAACATTTAGATATGGTGATGGTTTGTCATCATCTCAACCGTCGCATTCCTGAAGATGTTGCCTTTGCAGAATCTCGGATTCGTGCTGAAACGATTGCAGCCGAAGACATTCTTCATGATTTGGGAAGCATCACCATGATGGGATCGGATAGTCAAGGGATGGGGCGAGTTGGAGAGGTTGTCTGTCGCACTTGGCAACTGGCTTCCAAAATGAAAGATCAACGGGGTTCCCTCCCTGAAGATAATGACCGCAATGATAATCATAGAATCCTGCGCTATTTAGCCAAATATACGATTAATCCTGCGATTACCTATGGCATTGCTGATCATGTTGGCTCGTTAGAAACCGGCAAAATGGCCGATATTGTTCTCTGGCAACCTGGTTTTTTTGGCATTAAGCCAGAAGTCATTTTCAAAGGGGGCTTTATTGCTTGGTCTGCCATGGGGGAATCGAATGCGTCACTGATGACTTGTGAACCGATGCTTTATCGTCCGCAATGGGGCAGTCATGGCACAGCCGCTGCTGCCACTTCCGCTTGTTTTGTTACGCAATCAGCCTTGGATTATGGCATTTCTGACCGCTTAGGATTAAAGAAAGCCTTTCTTCCTGTACACAATACCCGTCAACTCAGTAAGGCAGACTTATACCATAATACAGCCTGTCCTGCCATTGAAGTTGATCCTGATACCTTCCAAGTCCGAGTAGATGGGGAAATTGCCACTTGTGACCCTGTGGCACAAGTTCCTTTAGGACGACTTTATATGTTTAGTTGAGGTGAAGCCATGATACAACCCTCTTCTGTTGCTCGCTTAGGGATTGGTGGTCCCGTGGGTAGTGGGAAAACCGCGTTAATTGAGAATTTAGTGCCACGACTCTTAGAAAAAAAGGTTGACTTAGCCATTGTGACCAATGATTTATTAACGCAACAAGATGCAGAACGGTTAAAACGAGGGAGTTTGTTATCCCCAGAACGGATTTGGGGCGTGGAAACTGGAAGCTGTCCTCATACAGCGATTCGCGAAGATCCTTCGATGAATTTACTCGCTATCTCCGATTTAGAAAAACGTTTTCCCGACTTAGATTTAATTCTTGTGGAAAGTGGCGGTGATAATTTAGCCTCAACATTTAGCTATGATTTGGTAGATGCCTATATTTTTGTTCTTGATGTGGGAGCAGGAGATGATATTCCCTCTAAACGAGGTCCGGGATTTGTACAAGCGGATTTAGTGGTGATTAATAAAATTGATCTTGCCCCTTATGTAGGCGCTGATCTCAATATCATTCGTCAAGAAGCAACGGCTAACCGTCAGGGAAAACCAGTGATTTACACCGATTGTAAAACGGGGGAAGGATTGTCGTCAGTCATGGATTTTATTTTTCAAACATTATTATTTCAATCAGTTGATGCTTCTAGTTAATGAGTAATCTCCTTCCTAATTTCAGCTTAAAAGTCGGTCGCAGTTCTCAGGGGCATTCGGGAATCATGGAAATGTATGCCACCTACCCTTTTCGTCTATCTCCCCCTCTCAAGCTCTCTTCTCAGGATCAAAACTGTCTGTATCTTTATCTCATGAATACTGCCCCGGGATGGCTAGCAGGGGATCACTATCGGGGAGAAATTATATTAGCGCGAAAGGCTCATTTATTCTTAACGGATCAAGCGGCAACTAAGGTGCATACCATGCCTGATCAATCAGCGCAAGTCAACTACCAAATTAATCTTGCCCCAGGAGCGTTGCTAGAATGGCTGCCTGAACCGATGATCTTTTATCAAGAGGCTTGTTTTCAGCAAAGACTAGACATTACTGTGGCTCAAAATGCGGGGTTTGCTATCAGTGAAATGCTCATTCCAGGGCGATTAGCAAGGGGAGAATCTTACCAATTTCGCCATTATCGAAATCAAGTTGTGGTTCACGATCAACAAGGAAATTGCTTATTTCAGGATTCGGGGCAACTGTTTGGCAAAACGAATCCCTTGCGAGAAAGTTCTCTTTTGATGAGTTTTCCGATTATGGGAACACTTTATTTAGTCCCACCTAGCGCGATCGCGCTCTCAGAGTTACAAGCGAAATTACAAGCATTGGTTAAAGAGTATGGCAAAGATTTGAAAGTAGGGGTTTCTAAGCTACCCAACTGTGAAGGGTTATTGGTTCGGATCCTAGCCAATCACGCCAGCGATAATGCTCATTATATGAAGCAAGCCGTCAGTCTTTTTCGCAGCTTTTTAAGTTTACCGACGTTAC
>JBKHER010000263.1:0-4072 GCA_046540715.1 Halothece sp. | reverse complement strand
GTGGCGTGAACGGACAATTCGGAATTAAATTCTGAACGTTAACCTAGAGGAAAACACCTCAATTACAAGCGTTCAGAATGAAATACAACTATTTCCTCTTTGATAGTGACGAGAAAGCCAAGAAACCCTTTATTCTTCCTGGGGCAAAACCCCACTATACCCCAGATCGTCCAGGGAATGTTCAACATATTTATCTTGACTTAGCCTTAGATATCGCGAACCAGTCTTGTCAAGGAAGTAGTACCATTACCCTTAAACCGGTTCAATCTGGTTTAACTAACCTAACTCTCGATGCAGAAGACTTAAACATCGAAAGCGTCCAAATTAATCAGGTGAATCAACCCTTCCACTACGACGGGAAAAAATTACAGGTTCAGTTATTAAAAGCAACCACCTTAGAACCCTTTGATTTAGTAATTGATTATCAAGTTAATCAGCCTCAACGGGGACTGTATTTTATTCAACCTGATAAAGACTATCCCGACAAACCCACCCAAGTTTGGACACAGGGAGAAGATGAAGACTCGCGGTTTTGGTTTCCCTGCTTTGATTACCCCGGACAGCTTGCTACTTCAGAAATTCGCATCAAAGTTCCCAAACCCTATCTCGCTGTCTCGAACGGAAAATTAGTGGCAACAGAAGATCAAGGAAACACAACCGTCTATCATTGGCGACAAGATCAAGTTCATCCCACTTATTTAATGACCCTTGCAGTGGGAGACTTTGCCAAAATTACCGACTCTTGGGGCGATATCCCTGTAGAATACTACGTGGAAAAAGGGCGCGAAGAAGACGCAAAACGTACCATGGGGAAAACCCCAGAGATGATTGAGTTTTTCTCCCAAACCTTTGGCTATGCCTACCCCTACCCCAAATATGCCCAAGTTGCGGTGGCTGATTTTATTTTCGGCGGCATGGAAAATACTTCCACAACTCTGCTGACAGACCGCTGTTTGTTGGATGAACGGGCAATGCTAGACCATCAGCGTGCCGAAAGTTTAGTCGCCCATGAACTTGCCCATCAGTGGTTCGGAGACTTATTAGTCATTAAACATTGGTCTCATGCTTGGATTAAAGAGGGGATGGCTTCTTATTCGGAAGTTCTCTGGACCGAAAAAGAGTATAGCAAAGAAGAAGGGGCTTATTACGTTCTTAATGAAGCCCGAAGCTATATCAATGAAGATTCTTCTCGTTATCGCCGCCCCATGGTGATGAATATCTATCGTGAACCGATTGAACTCTATGATCGCCATATCTACGAAAAAGGGTCTTGTGTTTATCACATGATTCGGGGAGAGTTAGGAGAAGAAGGCTTTACCCAAGCAATTCAGCATTTTGTTCAACGCAATGCCCATCGCACGGTGGAAACCGTTGATTTACTTCGCGCTATTGAGGAAGCCACAGGACGCAATCTTGCGCCACTTTTTGATCAGTATGTCTTTCGCGGTGGTCATCCCGATTTTAAGGTGAGCTACACTTGGGAGGCAAAAGATCAGTTAGTGAAATTAAAAGTTACCCAAACTCAGGGAAAAACCGATAAAGATGTAACGGAAAACGAATTATTTGATCTCAATATTCCGATCGCGTTTGGTTATGTTTCTGAGGAGAAAGAACTCTGTTATGAGTCTCTCTCGCTGCATCTCCATGAGAAAGAACATACATTTTATTTCCCCTTACCGAAACAGCCTGACTTTATTAGCTTTGATCAAGGGAACTACCACCTGAAAACAGTCACCCTAGAATATCCCACCACAGAACTAAAAAATCAACTGTTCTTTGACCCTGATCCAACTTCTCGCATTTATGCAGCGGAGGCGTTAGGGAAAAAAGGTGGTTTAGAGGTGATTAACTTTCTCTCAGAAGCCTTAACGAATGATTCCTTTTGGGGAGTGCGGGTAGAAGTCGCTAAACAGTTAGGAAAAGTTAAGTTACAGCAGGCGATTCCCGCCCTATCTGAGGGATTAAAGGATGATCATCCCAAAGTACGTCGCGCTGTTTTAGAAGGCTTAAGTAATTTCAAAACCGAGGAAAGCTATCAAGCGGTTAAAGGTGTCGCCAGTGAAGGAGATCCCAGTTATTACACTGAAGCAACGGCTTTCCGTGTTCTCGGGAAAATGGTAACGGGCTATCTTAAAGAGAAAGAAGAAGAAGTCATTGCTTTATTCCGTGAAGGGTTAGAAACTCGTTCTGGTTGGAATGAAACCGTGCGCGGCGGCATTATTGGGGGCTTATCTCAGATGAAAACCTCCGAAGCTGCCATGAACATCATTTTACCCTATACTTATTCTGGGGTTCCCCAATCATTACGCTTGTCTGCCATTCGGGGGTTAGGAACGGTTTCTAGTGGTCAAGAATCTGCCCAATTAGAGACAATTTTAGAACAATTAGATGCCCTTTCTGGGGAAAGTTTCTTCTTAACTCAGGTTTCAGTAGTAACGGCGTTAAAGCAGATCCAAAGTTCCCAAGCGATTTCGATTTTACAAACCTTAGCCGAACAAACTCCTGATGGGCGTGTGCGTCGCATGGCGGAAGAAGCGGTGAAAAAGGTGCAGGAAAAATTAGGATCAGAAAAAAGCCTCAAAGCGTTGCGGGATGAGTTTGATCGTTTGAAGAAAGAAAATCAAGATTTAATGAGTCGTTTAGCGAAGTTGGAGGCGCAACAAACGGATTCAGATTAGTCATAGATTTTTTCTAGAGAGAGTTGGAAACCTGGAAGCACTGCTTCTCCATCAAGTATGCGAGGCTGATGCAAAACTTCCTTCTCTCTCCCTTGACGATAAACTTCTACCTGCTTGTCTTGAGGATTAATCAGCCATCCCAGACTCACCCCACTGCTAATATATTCAACCATTTTGGCTTGTAGGGTGCTTAAGTCATCACTGGGGGAACGCAATTCTACAACAAAATCAGGGGCAATTGGCGGAAATCCGTCTTGCTGTTGGGGCGTTAAAGCATCCCAACGGGATTGGCTGATCCATGACGCATCGGGCGATCGCCGCGCCCCATTGGGAAGGAGAAAAATTGTGGAACTATCAAAGCTCTCACCGCCATAGTTATCCGTCCAGATGCCTAATTGTTGGGTAATACGGCGGTTTTTGCGCCCAGCTGTTCCTCCAGTGGGAGCCATAACTTCTAGTTCATGATTGGCATTTAGTTCGAGAGCTTTATCTTCGTTTAAAAGCGCGATCGTTTCAAACTGTTCTGGTTTGATTTTCACTTTCATGGCTTTTATCTTTGAACTGGGTTAGAATCTCCCAACCCACGTATGATTGGGGGCTTAAGGAAGTATTTTATCCCATTTTCAAAAAGTCAACCTCCCTTTATCCCCCCAACCCCCCCTTTGAAAGGGAGGCTTAAGGACTCGGTGTGTAGTGCTAATTAATCAAAATGGGATAAGAATTATTCTAGTGATAGAATTACAGCGCAGACGCTACCAATTTAAAGAGATGACTGATTTTTCCCAAGCGATTCCTGTTGATCAAATTTGCTATAACGAACAAGGATTAGTTCCTGCTATTGTTCAAGATTATCTTGATGGAACGGTGTTAATGATGGCGTGGATGAGTCGGGAGTCTTTGCAAAAAACCCTTGAAACAGGGGAAACTTGGTTTTGGAGCCGATCGCGCCAAGAGTTTTGGCACAAGGGAGCAACTTCAGGACATTTACAGTTTGTGAAATCAGTTCGCTATGACTGTGATAGTGATGCGCTGTTAATTACAGTGGAACAACAGGGCGATGTTGCCTGTCATACGGGGGAACGTTCCTGTTTTCATCAAGTTGATAGCACCAAAGCCCATCCGCCTGCAGATACCCTTTCTGGGCTGTATGATGTAATCAGCGATCGCCGCGATCATCCCCAAGAAGATTCTTACACCTGTAAACTCATGGCAGGGGGAGATAACAAAATTCTGAAAAAAATTGGGGAAGAAGCCTCAGAAGTGGTGATGGCTTGTAAGGATGATGACCAAAGCGCGATCGCGTCCGAAGTAGCAGACTTGTTTTATCATACCCTCGTTGCCCTTTCTTATCACAATGTTGATATTAAAGAGGTTTATAAAAAGTTACAAGAACG
>JBKHER010000262.1:0-4098 GCA_046540715.1 Halothece sp. | reverse complement strand
TTATAGTTATTCCAATTATTTTCCGTAATGCGACCGTCTCGGTCGCTACTAGGGAGCAAGATGCTCCCACTCTCAGCTTGATGGTTTTTATTTGGAATGACTATAAAACTTGCTCTAGAGAATAAGAAACCTCTGGCATTTTAATTTCAGATTTTAAGCTAGAAATTTTTTTCGCTTTGCCATATAAGTATTCCCAACGGGTTTGGAGATGTTTTTTTAAGTTAGTTGTTAACTTCGATTCTAGTTGAGCGCGAAAATTAACAATTTCTCCTCGCCAGTGATTCTTGGTTATACTATTTTGGACAATTGGCGCTACCTTTAGATCCCCCCACCCCCCCCCCTTACTAAGGGGGGCGAAGGAGGGATTAAGGGGAGTTGAAAATAGGATTATTTCTTGAGTTTCCCAATATTGGCAATAGAGTAAATGAACCATAATGTTAATGGTTAAACTTTCTACAGCACTTTTTTCTGCTCTGACCAAAGCCTCTAATTCCTCAACTAGATGATCAATATCTAGAGATTCAAATTGTCTTTTTTCTAGAAACTTTGCTTGTTGTTGTAACCATAAATCGTAATCTTTATCAATGTCAGACATCGTAATATAGCAATCCTAAATTAGTTGTAAATTTCTACCCTAGATCCCCCCTACCCCCCTTAGTAAGGGGGGAATTAAAGGGGGGATCAAAACGACAACTACTTTTTACAAACCAGATCATCTTGCTATAGCCTTAATCACTGCTCATTTTTCCATTTTTCCCATAAATCAGGGCGGCGTTGTTGGGTGCGTTTAATTTGTTGTTCCTTTCGCCACTGCGCGATCGCGCGATGATTCCCAGATCGCAGAACGGGTGGCACTTCCCAATCCCGAAACACCGCAGGCTTTGTATATTGCGGATAATCTAATAATTCTGTTTCAAAACTCTCAGCCTTGAGAGAATCCGCTTTCCCAATGGTGCCTGGAATTAACCGAATCACCCCATTAATTAAGGCTAAAGCAGGAATTTCCCCACAAGTGAGAATAAAATCCCCTAACGACACTTCTCGCGTCACTAAATGCTCTCGAATCCGTTCATCTACCCCTTCATAATGCCCACAAATCAACACTAATTGCTCATAATTATAAGCTAACTCCCGAAAGAGAGGCTGATTCATTGGTTCTCCTTGCGGTGTCATTAAAATGATTTCTTGAGAGGGAAGTTGAGGTAATGACTCCACAGCAGAAAAAATGGGTTCGGGTTTGAGTAGCATTCCCACCCCTCCCCCATAGGGTTCATCATCCACGCGACGATGTTTGTCAACCGCAAAATCCCGAGGATTGACAAAATTAACGGTGGCAATTTCTTTTTGCAGGGCTTTTCCCACGATCCCAGAGTTTAAGGGAGAGGAAAAAAAATCGGGGAAGAGAGTGATAATGTCAAAACGCACGATAATTGTTTTAGTTTCGAGGTAAGCTCATCATTTTAAAGGATAGACTCTGACCTTTGGGGAAGTCGATTGCGGTAACTTAAGGACTAGAATAAAGGACAAGGCAAGATTTTAGAAGGTAAAAGTTTAAGGCAATTGGAATGTCTCATCAGGTGAACCAACTTTTATTTCCCGCTAGTTCTGAATTTACCGCACTTTGCCGATCGCAGGTTACCAATTTGCAAGAAGGCTTAAATGCAGACCGAGGGGCGGTTTATTTAACCAAAGAACTGGAGTCTGGAACCCGACAGTTAATTCCTGTGGTTGTCCATCCTGAAGATAGTAACATTTGGGAGGAAGAAATTGAAGAGGGAACGGTGGTGCAAGCTGAAGATGACTCTCTTGCTTCAAGTGCCTCGATTTCTGAGTCGGCCGAAATTACGCCACAGTTAACCACTACAGAATCTAATTTACTCTCTAATCGCGATCAATCTAATCAGCATCAGGTGGTGTTTCCCCTATTACACGAAAATGTCATGATGGGGTTGTTAGTGGTAGCCCGTCAGCAAGCGCAGTGGAGTGAGTGGGAATTTAACCAAATTCAACGCACTGCGGGAACAATTGCCTTAGCTTGTGTTTTAGATCAACGTCAAGGGTTATCAAAACAAAAACTACAACAGCAACAATTAAAACAGTCTCAACAGCGCGATCGCCTCGATGATATTTTACATCAGTTACGGAATCCGCTCACGGCTTTGAGAACCTTTGGCAAGTTACTCTTAAAACGATTGCAACCTCAAGACGAGAAAAGTCACTCTCTTGCAGAAAATTTGATGCGAGAAAGTGACCGCCTCCAACAACTTTTGCAGGATATGGGGGATTATCTAGATCAAATGGGTGAGGAAGCGGTAACGATTGCATCGGAAACGAAAAGTTCTCTAGAAGGGCGTTCGCCACTCAAGTCACTTCCGCCTAGTCAAGCCCTCAAGTTAGAACCTGTCCAAGTAAGAGACGTATTGACCCCAATTGTAGAGTCTATTAGCGCGATCGCGCAAGATAAGAACATTACCCTCCAAACCGAGATTCCCGAACAACTCTCTCCAGTTCAAGCCAACGCTAAAGCCCTGCAAGAAGTGTGTAATAATATCCTCGAAAATGCGGTAAAATATACCCCAGAAAGTGGCGCGATCGCGGTTTCTGTGAGCCAAGACAGCCCAGAGGTTCAAAGTATTACCATTCGCGATAACGGTTCAGGAATTCCCCCTGAAGATCAACCCAAAATCTTTGAGCGGCACTATCGCGGCGTGCAATCGGAAAGCGACATCCCCGGAACGGGCTTAGGATTAGCCATTGCCAAAGAATACGTGGAACAAATGCAAGGGAACCTTGAATTAATTAGCCCGGCAACTCCTCCTGAAAATCCCACTCAGGGAACTGCCTTTATAATTAAGCTCAAACAAGATGAATCAAAACAGGACTAATTGGGCAACATTACTCCAAATTTGGCAATTATTTTTGATTGGGTTCGTATAACCTTATCGCGTGTCATTTACAACAGAAACTTCTACTTGTGAGGTTTGTGGAGAAGAAGTAATCTCTATTTTTTCATTGAGAAAATGAGTATTCAAGCAATAGCCGACATTCCGCACCGTTTGTAACAATCTGGGTTGACGCGGATTAATCTCTAATTTTTTTCGTAACGAGAGAATATGGGTATCAATGGTGCGCGGATTATCAATGGCTTCTGGCCAAGCACGACGCAGTAATTCTAAGCGAGAGAGAGCAATTCCTTGCGCTTGGGCTAAAACATACAGTAAACTAAACTCTTGTGGGGTGAGTTCAATTTTTTCCCCTTGCCAATAAACCTTGCGCTGGGCGAGATGAATTTTTAATTCCCCATAATCCAATAAAAGAGGAGCATTTGTTTCCTTTAATCGACGCGATAACGCCTCCACTCGCGCCATAAACTCTCGCATACCAAAAGGCTTAACTAAATAATCATCCGCTCCCGCTTTTAGGCCAGCCACTACATTCTGTTCCGTATGATGAGCCGACAACATTAAAATCCGTGATTGTAGATAATGATTTAACCAATAACAAAACTCTAAGCCATCACCATCGGGTAAATCTGAATCAAGAATGATCAAGGTTAATTGTCCACTATCTAAAAGTGTTTTCGCCTGTTCAATTGTGCCAGACTGACGCACAAAAAACCCTGCTTGTTGCAAATGCCAACCTAAAAGCGACCTGAGATGGGGATTACTTTCAATAATGTGAATATAAATTGACTCCACTTCACTCATAACTCCCCGTTAAAGTTTTTCATCCCCCCAGTTTCTATGATCTCTTTAAGGTAAACCAGTAGAGATTTTCCTGTAATTAGCCTCTAGCCTAGCAAAAACCCAGCAACCATTTCGTAACAATTGCAACTTTTAAGCGGCTGTGGATTTAAATTGGGGATTCGTGGCGACCGAGACGGTCCACTACGGTGAGGGGCTGTCCTTGGTAGAACGAAGCTCGTGCTGAAGGCGATCGAATTCCAAGGCTTGTAAGCCCCGTCATTTTAGAGCAACAATTTGTAAACATTGAGAATAAGGTTCTTTTAACCATTCATATTCTTTTTTGAGATTTTTAATCTCTTTTTGGATCGCAAAACGGTTCAGACCTTTCCCTGTTGCTTTATAAGTTTCATTG
>JBKHER010000261.1:0-4099 GCA_046540715.1 Halothece sp. | reverse complement strand
ATAATTTGAGCAATCTTAAGATCTACCCGTAAAATTCCCCCCTAGGGTTACGGCTATTCCCATTGTAAATGCTTAACAATAGAGGATAAAGTAAAACCAATAGATAATAAACATTAAGAAAGTCGTCTAGCCAGAACGTATAATTATGTTTGAATATTTTACTGATAAAGCCATCAAATCAGTTGTTCTCGCCCAAGAGGAAGCCCGACGGATGAAGCAAAATCTGGTGGGCAGTGAGCAAGTCTTACTGGGCATTATTGCCGAAGGAACAAGTCAAGCCGCACAAATCTTGAATCAGTTGGGGGTCAAACTCCAAGATGCTCGTAAAATTGTGGAAGGCTTAGTGGGTTCAGGTTCAGATAATGTGCCAGCCAATATTCCCTTTACCCCTAGAGCCAAACGCATTTTTGAAAAAGCCTTGGAAAATTCTCGCCAAAAATCCCAAGAAACTATCCTTCCTGAACACATTTTGCTAGCAATGACCCAAGAAGAGGGAGTTGCCACCAAAGTGTTAACCCAATTGGGGGTAAACCCGCAACAGGTAGCGAATCAACTAGAAGATGCACTTAACAATCCGAGTGCAGAAAATGAGGAACCTTCTGGCCCGGCAACTGCCTCCATGGGCGGACAAGGTCGTCAACGGGGCTTTGGCTTTGGTCCCCAACAACAGCAACAGCAACAAAGCGAGGGGTTAAAGTCCTTTGCGACAAATTTAACCGATCGCGCTAGAAATGAACAAATTGACCCCATCATCGGGCGTGACCAAGAAATTGAACGCACAATCCAAATTTTAGGTCGTCGTACCAAAAATAATCCTGTCTTAGTGGGAGAACCGGGGGTGGGGAAAACAGCAATTTCAGAAGGACTTGCCCAACGCATTGTTCGCAAAGATGTCCCTGAGTCTCTAGAAGATAAAGAAGTCTATAGCCTCGATATGGGCTTATTAGTCGCAGGAACTCGTTTCCGTGGCGAATTTGAAGAACGCCTGAAGAAAATTGTCAAAGAAGTCCAAGAGGCGGGCAATATTATTCTCGTCATTGATGAAATTCATACCCTCATCGGTGGCGGTGCCATGGAAGGAGGAATGGATGCCGCGAACCTCCTCAAACCCGCTTTAGCTCGCGGAGAATTGCAATGTGTGGGAACCACCACCATGGATGAGTATCGCCAGTACATCGAGAAAGATGCGGCGTTAGAACGGCGTTTTCAACCCGTGATGGTGAATGAACCCTCAATTGATGAAACCATTGAAATTCTCAAGGGAATCCGTACCCCTTACGAGGAATATCATAAGATTAAAATTACGCCTGAAGCTCTCGAAGCCGCTGCCAAATTATCGGATCGCTATATTAATGATCGCTTTCTCCCAGATAAAGCGATTGATGTCATTGACGAAGCTGGCTCACGCTTACATTTAAGTCAGTCCATGGCAGAAAAATCTAATGATGGAGAACAAGCCTGGATTACTACTGATAACGAGCAGATGCCGATTTTAGGGTTAGAAGAAGTAGCCGCGATCGTCTCCTCTTGGACAGGGGTTCCTGTAACTAAGCTCACCGAAGCTGAATCTGAGTTGCTCTTAAATCTTGAAGATACTCTGCACGAACGGATTATTGGACAAGGAGAAGCAGTCAGTGCGGTTTCTCGGGCAATTCGTCGCGCTCGTGTGGGTATGAAAGACGAAAATCGACCCATTGCTAGCTTTATCTTCTCTGGGCCCACGGGTGTCGGTAAAACCGAACTAACCAAGGCTTTAGCGAAATATATGTTCGGGGATGAAGAGGCGATGATTCGCTTAGATATGTCTGAGTATATGGATCCCCAAAGTGTTTCTAAGTTAATCGGTTCTCCCCCTGGATTCGTCGGCTATGAAGAAGGGGGACAATTAACCGAGCAAATCCGTCGTCGTCCTTATACGGTGGTATTATTAGATGAAATCGAGAAAGCCCACCCTGATGTATTTAATAGCCTCTTACAGGTATTAGATGAAGGACATCTCACCGATGCCAAAGGGCGACAAGTTGACTTCAAAAACACCTTGCTTATCATGACTTCCAATATTGGCTCGAAAGTCATTGAAAAAGGTGGCGGCGGACTTGGGTTTGAATTCGGAACGGAAGAAGATAGCCAATATGCTCGCATTCGTAATCGGGTGCAAGAGGAAATGAAAAACTACTTCCGTCCTGAGTTTCTCAACCGTGTTGATGAAGTGATTGTCTTCCGTCAACTGGAAAAAGAGGAAGTTACCGAAATCGCCGATTTACTCTTACAAGAAATTAGTGAACGGCTCAAAGAACAACAAGGGGTAGAATTACAAGTCAGCGATCGCTTTAAGGATCGCGTCATTGAAGAAGGGTATGATGTGACTTATGGCGCACGTCCCTTACGCCGAGTCTTGATGCGGTTGCTCGAAGACAACTTAGCCCAAGCTATTCTCTCAGGAGAAATTTCTGAAGGGGATACGGCTCGCGTGGATGCTGATGAGGATGGAAACATTCTTGTCGGTGAAGCCAAAAAACAACTACAGCCCGTGGGCTAATCGGTTACTCCCTTCTTTCAATATGAAATGCAAATCCCCCCAACCCCCTTTGTAAGGGGGGCTAAAGGGATCGTTAAGCCAGTTCAGTTGTAGCAACCATTAGAGTATTTCATATAACGAAGAGGAAGAAGGAACCTCTATAACTAACTAATGATCAATAGCGAAGACACCCAAGATGAAAGCATACGTAATTGGTTTAGGACGGTCTGGAGTCGCCGCTGCCCGTTTACTCAAAAAGCAGGGGTGGGAGGTAATAATCAGCGATCGCAGTATTTCTCCTTCCCTTCAAGAATTACAGTGCTCCCTAGCACAAGAAGGGATTAATGTCAAGCTCAATGATACTCCCACCATTGAGGAAGTGGAGACGGTTGACACTATTATTGCCAGTCCAGGGGTTCCTTGGGATATTCCGCTTTTAGTTCGCGCCCGTGAACACAATATTTCGGTTTATGGCGAAATAGAACTGGCTTGGCGTAGTTTAGACAAGAATGTTCCTTGGGTGGGGATTACAGGAACTAATGGTAAAACCACCACCACCGCCCTCTGTGCGGCGTTATTTCAGGGAGCGGGGTTTAATGCGCCTGCTTGCGGCAATATTGGCAATGCTGCCTGTGAATTGTGCTTAAAGGATACAGCTTGGGATTGGATTATTGCCGAAATTAGTAGCTATCAAATCGAATCTTCCCAGAAACTTGCTCCAGAAATTGGGGTTTGGACGACATTTAGCCCTGATCACCTGGAACGTCACTACACCCTAGAAAATTATTTTCAGATCAAAAAATCATTGCTCGATCGCGCTCACTTCAAGATTCTCAATGGCGATGATCCTTATCTCCGTAGTTTAGCAAAAGAAAATTGGTCAAACGTTTATTGGACAAGTATTAAAGGGTTAGAGGGCTTACTTGGGGAACCTAGCCAAGGGGTTTATATTGAAAGAGGCGAAATTATTGCCTATGGGGAAAAAATTATTAATGTCAGTGACTTTCCCATGGTGGGGGATCACAATTTACAGAATTTGCTATTAGCCATTGGGGCGGCGCGGCTAGCTGGAATTGAAAAAAGCGCGATCGCGCAGAGTATTATTAACTTTAAAGGGGTTCCTCATCGCCTCGAACCCGTTTGTGAAATTAACGGAGTCTCCTTTATTAACGACAGCAAAGCCACCAATTATGACGCTGCGTGGGTGGGATTATCTTCCGTGTCTAAACCTGTTATTCTCATTGCAGGGGGGCAAGCCAAAACGGGTAACGATGAAGCGTGGTTTAATCTCATCAAAGAGAAAGCCCAAGCGGTGTTACTCATTGGAGAAGCCTCTCCTAAGTTTGCCCAACGCTTGGAGGAATTGGGATATCATTCTTACCAGCAGGTAGAAACCATGAGTAAGGCAGTGAAAACTGCGGTGACAATGGCGGAGAAAAAACAGGGGTCAGTGGTTCTTCTTTCTCCCGCTTGCGCCAGTTTTGATCAATATGACAACTTTGAACAGCGCGGCGATCACTTTCGGGAATTATGCTTAAATTATATTAGTTATTAGTTATTAGTTATTAGTTATTAGTTATT
>JBKHER010000260.1:0-4126 GCA_046540715.1 Halothece sp. | reverse complement strand
TGTGGCAAAAACTAAGCCTGGGGTTTGAAAGAAATTGACCAGAAAAAAGTCTAAACCCGCATTGAGAAAGATATTAAAAAGACTAATCCGAAATGGCGTATTGCCATCACCAAGGGCATAAAAAACTCGGACTAAAACATCCCTTCCCAAATAGAAAAACATTCCTAAACCATACGCCATTAAAACGGGGGCAACAATATCAGAAGCGGTTTGATCAAAGGCATAGCGTTGATAAATAAATCGAACAATTGGGGGAGCTAGAGTCACTAAAATAGCAGTGAGGGGAAGCATGGTTAACGCCGAAAGTAATAGCCCTTGACGGATTCTTGTTTTTAATTCGTCCCAATTTTCAGGTGCGGCTAAACGAGAAAAAACAGGCAACATTGGCACTAAAATCATATTAGAAATAATGCCTAAAGGCGTTAATGCAATCAGGTTCGCATACTTGAGAGCTGCGGCTGCATTGGGAAGATAAGACGCAAAAAAGAAGTCGGTATAAACATTAATATGAAGCATCCCCGAAGATAGGGTAGCTGGCCCCATAATTTTTAAGACTTCTTGCACTCCAGAGTTAGACAAGTCAAAACGAAGACGAAACGTTCCTAAGCGCGATCGCGCTTGAGCATATAATTGAACTAACCACTGTAAAACAGCCCCCAATAAAGTTCCGCCAGCTAAGACCATTCCCCCGAGACGTGCATATTCTGAGTTTAATAAATCGCCCCCTAAAACCAAGGCTAAAATTCCCACCCCGCCAATCACAGCTAAACTCGAAAACAAAGGACTAATGCCGGGTAACCAATATTGATCAGAGGCATTTAGGGTTCCAAAACCAATACCAATCAGCCCTGCTAAAATTGCCATAGGAGCCATAATTCTTAACTGGCGAATCGCAATTAAACGGACTTCTTCCCCTTCTGCGGTAGCTGTTAACCCAGGGGCAATTAGATCAATAAAAAACGGGGCAAAAATTACTAAAACAATGGTTACAATGATTAAAAGACCCGTTACTACTGTCGTCACCGTTTCTACTAACGGCGCAGCTTCCGACTTCTCTCGCTTTGATAAAACACTAACTAAAGCGCTATGAAAGGGGCCATTAATTCCGCCGAGAAGAATCAGGAGAAAACCGGGGATAATATAGGCATAGGCGTAAGCATTCGCCACGGGGCCAACGCCAAACGCTGCTGCAATAACTTGTTCTCGTACTAAACCAAAAACCTTACTAATAAGGGTGGCAACCGCGACAATACCAGCAATACCAGTTAGGGAGCGACGAGAGGTTTGATTTTTTGTCATTAGTCATTAGTCATTAGTCATTAGTTAGCTATTAGATTCGTAATCTTCACGCTTGCAAGGTTAAGATGGTCTAAGCAAGCCATCAAGTGAGGAAAAATTGTGTTACTTTGCAAAGGCTTTGAAGTGGAAATGTACACTGGAAGACCAGACGGAACCATTGTTGGTCTTTCCGATCGAATTGTAAGGGACTTACAGGGGTTTGTTCGCGAACCAGATAGTCGCAATGTCGAATATACCACAGCACCCCTATGTTGTTATGATCGCTTACTGTGTGCCTTAGTTCGTCCTCGGGTTCAATTACGCCAATACTTAAAACAACAGGGAGATTATACCTTAATTCCGGGGAGTACCCTTTCTCTTGGGGGAAGTGAAACTTTCTATCGCTCTGATCCCAAAAATCCCTATCATGATTATATTGAAAATACTTATGGGACAAAAGTCGTTACGGCAAGCATTCACATTAATATTGGTTTTGAAGACACGGAAAAGTTAATGCAGGCGTGTCGCCTCGTTCGTCTAGAAGCCCCCTTATATTTAGCCTTAAGTGCGTCTTCTCCTTTCATTGATGGTAAAGCCACAGGGTATCATTCGACGCGGTGGGCTGTTTTTCCCCAAACTCCTTCCTATGTTCCCCTGTTTGAAGATCATGATCATCATATCCATTGGGTAAATGAACAACTCAATCAAGGCAAAATGCAGAATGTGCGTCATCTCTGGTTGTCGGCTCGTCCGAATGGGGATCATCGCCCCTATAATTTGAATCGTTTAGAGTTACGAATCTGTGATTTAATTGTGGATCCGATCGCGCTTTTAGCCGTGACCGCCCTTTTAGAAGCCCGTCTCACCCAGATGTTACTCACCCCTGATTTGGATCCGCTACAACAAAGCCAGTTACCCGCCCAGACTCGTGCTGAGGATCTCGTCGCGATCGCCTATGATAATGAACAAGCCGTCGCCCGAAAAAGTCTGGCTGCCGAGGTAAGACACTGGCAAGACGGACGACCGATTATTGTTGAAGACTGGATTCAAGATATTTATAACCAAGTTTATCCCCTTGCCAAAGCCAAAGGATTTAGTTGTTTCCTTTCCCCGGTGCAGAAAATTTTACGGGAGGGAAACACCGCCCAAAAATGGCTCAATCAATATGAAAAAGGGATTACGCCCCAAGAAATTGTCCAGCAAGGAATTGAAATTACTCGCCTGCAAGAAGCAGAATTGGAAGATAAACTCTGTCAAGTTATAGCTGCCTAATGTTAGATAATCTTGATCTCTCCCTCTCCTTAAAAAAAGATGATTATAAGGAGCAGATGGATGATTTAATGTATGAACTGCGATCGCTGCATCAGCAATGTTGGAAAAAAAATCTGACCCTCATTATCGTCTTAGAAGGTTGGGCGGCGGCGGGGAAAGGCGCGATTGTGAAAAAACTTGCCACCTGTATGGATCCCCGTGGCTTTATCCTCCATCCCATTGTTGCCCCAACCCCGCAAGAAGAAAAATATCCCTTTCTCTGGCGATTTTGGCAAGGACTCCCGGCAAAAGGAAATGTCGCGACCTTTTATCATAGCTGGTACACCCATGTTTTAGAAGATCGCCTTTTCAACAAAGTTAACGCTAAAAGCGTTCCTCATCGGATGCAAGCCATTAACGCTTTTGAACGACAATTAGCTAATGATGGAATCGCCATTGCCAAATTTTGGATTCATCTCTCCCAAGAGGAATTAAAAAAACGTCTCAAGAAATATGCTAAAGATCCCCTAGATTCTTGGCGGGTTCGGAAAGAAGATTGGCAACAACATAAATATTATGAGGAATACAGTTCCCTTGCTGAAGAAATGATCACCCAAACCAGCACAGGAATGGTTCCTTGGACATTAATTCCAGGGGATGATAAACGCTTGGCGCGAGTGCAATTATTGAGTCATGTTGCTTCCCGATTAAAAGAGCTTCTAGAGCGTCAATCGACACAAATTTCTCCAGTCACCAGTTTAGATCATCGCCCGCCAGAAATTAGTGGTATTGAGCCACTATCTCAAGCCGATTTAAGTCAAAGTCTCTCTAAAAAATCTTATAAAAAGGAACTGAAGCAAAAGCAAATTCAACTGCGAAAATTACAGCGTAGTATTTATGAACATAATATCCCTGTTTTAGCCATGTTTGAAGGTTGGGATGCCGCCGGGAAAGGAGGCGCAATTAAACGTCTCACCGAAGTTTTAGATCCTCGGAGTTATCAAGTTCATCCCTTTGCTGCCCCCACTGATGAAGAAAAAGCCCATCATTATCTGTGGCGATTTTGGCGGAAAATTCCTCCTGCAGGCAGTATTGGCATTTTTGATCGCAGTTGGTATGGACGAGTTTTAGTGGAACGGGTGGAAGGATTAGCTAGTGAACTAGAATGGCAACGTGCCTATCAAGAAATCAATGAATTTGAAGCGCAATTAGTTAATCGCGGTTATGTTCTTCTTAAGTTTTGGCTTCATATTGATTCGGATGAACAATTGAAACGCTTTCAACAGCGACAACAAGATCCGTTTAAACAACATAAAATTACCGAAGAAGACTGGCGCAATCGAGAAAAATGGGATGATTATGAATTAGCCGTTAATCAAATGGTGGAACGCACCAATACCGCGATCGCGCCTTGGACGATTATCCCTGGCAATGATAAATACTATGCCCGAGTGAAAGTCATTGAAACCCTAACCCAAGCGATTGAAAATCAACTCATTGCCTAAGACTTGTAGTCAAGACGCTTCTGCTGTTAATATAGATTTTATAGTTATTCCAATTACTTTCCGTAATGCGACCGTCTCGGTCGCTACTAGGG